>NZ_JBNBZD010000009.1:0-169796 GCF_049804075.1 Brevibacterium sp. FAM 24630 | reverse complement strand
TGGGTCCCCGCCGAACCGTGGCGAGACACGGTGGTCGCGTCATACCCGAATGGCACAACCGGAACCGAATGCGCTCCATAGCGCGAGAATCATGGGCGCGAGCCACACCATGAAAAATCGAGGCTAGTGGAGAGAACTCATGAAAGACCAGACCACAGATTCTTGATCGCCGAAGACGGTGAGAGAGCTGACAACCATACTCCTTAGCCGACGTAGGCAGAATACTGGCTAGGTCCAAGGAGACCGGGAACCTGAACTACGAGGGCGTTCTCCCAGTCGCAGGATCCGGCCCCGTCGAGTGGCGGGTACACGACCGCGCTGTGTGACTGAAGCAGCGTCCCGGCGCGAAGTTGGTACCTCGAACCGGGACGCCTTGCAGGGTTATTTCACCTGCGCGGGAGATTCCACCTCGGTTGAGGCTGCTGCGGCTTCTGATGCTGATTCATGAAACCGCGTTCGGCCTGCAGATGACCCTTGTCATGGCTCTTCGCCTTCGGATCGGCACCCGGGATGGACGCCTGCAGCTTCTCGGTCGCCTGTTCGGCGCCGATGATGGGCAGCTCCCCGGTGATCAACGGCTTCTCCGGGACCGCCTCGGTGATGGGGTTCTGATTGGGTTTTCTGTTCTTTCGCATGGTCTTTCCCTTCTTCGGATCCGTTCGGCGCTGTGCGGACTTCGCAGTCTTCTGCGAGGCCGTGGTCTCTGTGCGGCCGGAATCGGCGGTCAGCTCGGTGAACAGTCCGGTCCACTGGTCGGGGGTGAGGTCCTTGGGCAAGGTGTCTCCTCTGATGTCGTTGCGGTCCATGGTCGATTGCAGCGTGCGGTGATCGGTGATGCTCATCGTTGAGAGGATTCCTTTCATTCCTCGCCCGCGGCCGGTGAAGACCGACCGGACGAACTGTTGATAATCGGATCGAACACCGGCTGGGATCGATCCGGTGGGACAGCGATCGATGGTGAAGATGCCGCCATCGACGCTGGGTTTCGGGGTGAATGCATCCGCGGGGACGCGTGATACGAGGCGGAAGTCGAACCATGGTGCCCATTGGGCGGTCATCATGGTCGATCCGCCGACTCCGGCACGTTTGCGGGCCACCTCCCATTGGGTGAGCAGGATGGCCTGCTGCCACTGACTCGAGCGCAGCAGTCTGCGGAGAATGGGGGTGGTGAGGTGGAACGGCAGATTGCCGACGATGACCGGCCGGTCGAGCCGGGTGGTCAGGATGTCGGCGTGCCGGACCTCGGCCCGCGGGAATGAGTCTTCAAGGTGATCAAGCCTCGTTTCGTCGAGTTCGACGAGTGTGAGCTCTCGGCCGAGCCGGTAGAGCTTGGTCGTGACTGCTCCGTCGCCGGGGCCGATCTCCATGATCGGTCCGGAGGTGGAGCGAGCCAGGCTCGCAATCGTGTCGATAGTGGTGCGTGAGCGGAGGAAGTTCTGGCCGAGTTCGTGTCGCCCGCCGTGCTTCGACCGTGAATGTCTCGACTTCGAATGTGTCGAGTGTGTACGTGTCGTGTGGGGTCGCAATGGGATGTGCTCCAGAAAGAAGGTGGAGGCACCCGAGGCAGCGCAATGGTGGTGAGTCAGATCGGTCCGCGATGACCTGGTCGATCATTGACGATCAAAACGGTCAGTGGGGACGGAAAAGGATCAGCCGATTGCCGCAGCACCCGGATGCCGATGACGATCCGGGAGGACAACGCGCTTGCAGGAGGAGATCGAGGCGGCCGTCGTCGGTCAGCCGATCACAGAATCTTCGTCGAGCGCGCTGACAGCGCGGCGGTGACGAATGTAGAAGCAAGGCGCAGTCATTGCGCTGCTGTTCAATGTTCCCATGCCGAATAAGATAGCACGGGTCCTCTCGCGCCCACCAGGGTGTGGACGAAAAAATTACCCCGCCGAATTCTCAGTGAAGTCGGCGGGGCGTGTTCAGAACGGGTATCAGCCCATGAGGGTGCGCAGGACGAGCACTCCGATCGAACCGATGGCGGCCGCTGCCGGCAGGGTGATGACCCAGGCCAGGGCGATCGGCTTCATGAGCTTCCAGTTCGCCGACCGGTTGACCAGGCCGACACCGATGATCGCGCCGATGAGGATGTGCGTCGAGGACACGGGCAGTCCACTCACCGAGGCGGCCATGACGATTCCGGCGGCCGCGAGCTCCGCGGCGAATCCGGAGGCAGGGTGGATCTCGGTGAGGTTCGTTCCGACGGTCGCGATGACCTTCCGACCGATGAACCAAAGACCGACGATGAGGGCGATTCCGCAGGTGAGCATGGCCGCGAACGGAACGGTCGCCTCGGCGTTGATGCTGTCGGTGCGGAGCACATCGAGGACGGCGGCGAAAGGGCCGACGGCGTTCGCGATGTCGTTCGAACCGTGGCTGAAGGCGAACGCGGAGGCGGTGAACACCTGCATCCAGGAGAACAGGATATAGGTCGCGCGGGGCACGGTCTGCTTGCGCAGGGTCTTGGCGAAGACGAACACGGCCAGCCACACGGCCACGCCGATCATGGCCATGACGAGGACTCCGCCGACGGTGGACACGCTCATGTCGAGATTCGTCAGACCCTTGAACAGCAGCATCGCGGTGATGATGACCGCACCGGCGGCAGCGATGAGCGGAACCCAGCGCTGCAGAGCCGAGTGAGTGCCGATCGCACCCGTACCGGCTCCTGTGACGTCCGCCCCGGTGGTCTCCAAGTCGATCTGGGCGTCGACGGAGCCTTCGGCCGGAGCGACGGCGGAGAGCATATGTGGCTTGAGGGTGTGTGACAGCGCATTGCCGAGCACGTACTTCTTGATCAGCCCGTAGATGAAGAACGCAGCGAGTCCGCCGAGCGCGGGCGACAGCACCCAGGAGATCGCGATCTGGCCGACCTCGGACCATTGCACCATGGAGAGCCCGCCGGTGCCGGTGACGAAGCCGATCGTCAGCGAAGCTCCGATGATGCCGCCGATGATCGCATGCGTCGTCGACACCGGCCAGCCCATCCGGGTTGCCACGAGCAGCCACAGTGCGGCACCGAGGAGGGCGGCCATCATGATGAACGCGAAATCCATCGGGTTGATCGCGACTCCGCTGAGGTCGACGATTCCGCTCTTGACCGTGTCGGTGACGTCGCCGCCGGCCAGCAGGGCACCGCTGACTTCGAAGACCGCAGCGATGAGCAGTGCCTGCTTCATCGTCAGTGTGCCGGCTCCGACGGAGGTCCCGAAGGCGTTGGCGACATCGTTGCCGCCGATGTTGAACGCCATGAAGGCGCCGAAGATGACAGTGGTGACGAGCACCATGCGCGGTGCGTCGCGACCGACGAAGTCGAAGGACCACAGGGTGAAGGCGATGAGGGTGATCGCGAGCAGGCCGCCGAAGGCCAGATGCCAGAGGCGATCATTGCTGCGGCCGAGGGCAGGCGGCGGAGTGCGGCGCTCCGGGGCCAGAACCTGGGTCATTCGAATCTCCTAGCGAAGGTCTGGATGCAGGCTGTGTCTGCTCCCATGATTCGCAGGCCGAATGACCGCCAGGTTACGGGAAAGGTGAACGGAGGGTGAACACCGAATCGGACGCGCGCGAAATGAACATGCACATTCGGTGCAATTCGCCTGAGGTTCACGCGAAATTCCAGGTCAGATGCTATGCGAGCGGGTTCGCGCGGGAGGTGGTGAGGTCGGTTGGGGCAGGAGGAAAGACCGGCTGTGACAACGGCCACGAAACCCCGAGACGGGGCCGCGGCAGCGGAAGCGGGCCCACAGACGTGACCGGGCCCGGACATGCGCGGGCCCGATCGCAGAAGTCAGAAGAGAGGGGAGAGGCTCGCCGAGGCGGCCGGACTCAGTCGATGATCTCGCCGCGGATGACGTCCCCGCCGCCGTCGTCGGGACGGTTGCGGTGCGGATCGGCCTGCATCTGCCGGGCAGTGCTGCGCAGGCGCCGACCGAGAGCGATGAGGGCGATGCCGACGAGGATGATGAACGCGGCGAGAGTGAAGATCAGCGCGGTCACCCCGGCGCTCGGGGCGAAGAGGAAGAACGCGCCGAGGATGATGCCGAGGATGCCGATGGTCGTGAGCACCCACCAGGACCCGACACCGATGCGTCGGATGAAGAAGGACACGGTGAGAGCGAGGATGCTGAAGAAGACGATCGCGAAGCCGGTGAGCACCGTGACCATCGAGGCGAACAGCATCGGGGTGAGGAAGATGAGCACGCCGAGGAGGATGAGCAGAACCGCACGCGTGACCAGGCTGCCGGTGCGTCCTCCACGCGGGGCGAACACGAGGGAGGAGACGGCGATGACGGCGAGCCAGCAGGCGAAGATCCGCACGACCACCTCGGCGGAGGCACCGGGCCAAGCCATCATCAGCACACCCATCACGAGGGCGATGACGCCGTTGACGATGACTGTTCTTCCTGTGCGCTTGAGGTCCATGGCCTCAGCCTAGTCCTCGGATTTGGACGGATGCTGAAGAGGATGGTCTCGATCAGGCGTGCCCGAGATGCTCCTCCGCCTCCGCGGTGTCCGAGGTCGTGCGCTCCTGCTCGGGCATATCCGAGGTGACGCGTTCCTGCTCGGGCATGAGGCCGGTGAGTTTGAGCGATTCGGACATCGCTTGGACGATGGCGTCGAGGTCGGTGGTCGGTGCGGTGTTGGCCGCGGCCGTGTCCGGGGTGGACGTCGCCTCCTCCTCGGCGGAGTTCGAATCGGGTTTCGCCCCCGCCTCGGCAGTGGGAGGCGAGGTCGGAGTGTTGCCTTCGAGGAACCGGAGCAGTTCGACAGGGAAGGGCAGAACGAGGGTCGAATTCCGTTCGGCGGCGACTTCGACGATGGTCTGCAGCAGGCGCAGCTGGAGGGCGGATGGGGTGTGGGCCATCGCCTCGGAGGCCTGGGCGAGCTTGTTCGACGCCTGCAGCTCACCATCGGCGATGATGACCCGCGAGCGGCGTTCGCGTTCGGCTTCGGCCTGGCGCGACATCGACCGCTTCATCGTCTCCGGCAGGGCCACGTCCTTGATCTCGACGCGGTCGATGTGGATGCCCCAGTCGACGGCGGGATTGTCGATCATGATCGCCAGGCCCTGATTGAGGCGTTCGCGGTTGGTGAGCAGATCGTCGAGTTCGCTCTGGCCGATGATCGACCGCAGCGAGGTCTGCGCGACCTGCCCGACGGCGAGCTGATAGTCTTCGACATCGACGACGGCCTTGCGCGGATCGACGACCTTGAAGTAGATGACGGCGTCGACGCGGACGGTGACGTTGTCGCGGGTGATGCCTTCCTGAGCGGGAATCGGCATCGTGACGATCTGGAGATTGACCTTCTGCAGATTGTCGACGAACGGGATGATCGCCGTCAGCCCGGGAGGTTTGGGCTCGGCATTCACTCTGCCGAGGCGGAAGACCACCCCGCGCTCATACTGTTTGACGATCCTCAGGCTGTTTCCCAGCGTGATGGCTCCGAGTGCGACAAGTGCGGCAAGGATTCCGAGCGCCAACATGTCGAATCGCCTCCTTTGACGACTGACGGTCCCCTCATTTTAGCACTCGTTTGCCTCTGATGGCAGGGTCGGTTATAATCACGAAACTTTTGCCGAGCGCGGGGTTTCGTGGGAGGGGCGTCGACGGCTCACCCTGAGAGGGGGTGGGGCGCTCAGCCCTCCTGCGACTCTCGGGCCAGCAGTCGTTTGCCGGCCGGGTAGGCCGCCAGTGAGGTGGGCAGGTTCACCCGGCGCCCGGAAGCGAAGGTGGCGAGCACGCGTCCGGTGCCCGGCTGTTCCTCGCCGATTCCCGCGGGTTCGAGGCCGATGCGGCGCAGTGTCTGTTTGGCCACCGGCATCGGGGAGTCGAAGACGGTGAGGGCGCCCGCGCGGGCGGCCATGATGCGGTCAGCGACGAGTCCGTAATGGGTACAGCCGAGCACCACGGTCTCCATTCCCGGCCCCATTTGGGTGAAGGCATCCTCGATGGCGGTGTCGATCTTCTCCAGGTCGGCGGCGTTGATCGCCTCGGCCAATCCCGGGCAGGCGACCTTGGCCACGTGCAGGTCGGCGGCGAAGGAATCGATGAGGTTCTGTTGGTAGTCGCTGCCGGTGGTCGCCGGGGTCGCCCAGATCGCGAAGTCCTGTCCCGTGCCGGCGGCCATCTTCACCGCGGGGACGGTGCCGATGACGGGAATGCGCGGTTCATAGCGGGCGCGCACGGCCTCGAGTGCCTGCACCGAGGCGGTGTTGCAGGCGATGACGATGGCATCGGGTTCCCATTCGGCGAGCACCCCGGCCGAATGCAGGGCCCGCTGTTCGAGGGTCTCCGTGCTCAGGCTGCCGTAGGGAGAGAAGTCCGGATCCATGGCCAGGACGAGGTCCGCGTCGGGAGCGAGGTGGAAGAGTGCATCGGCGGTGCCGAGGAGTCCGAGTCCGGAATCGAGCAGACCGATGCGCGTCATGAAGCGTCCTTCGGGTAGGCGAACTCCCGGATCGCTTTGAGGTGGGCCTTCGTCAGGCCGTGGGCGAAGTCCGGGGCGATGAGTTTGAGTCGGTTCGTCGAATACCGGCTGAGGAAGTATTCGCGCGTGACCGGCCAGGCCAGGTCGTCGTCGATCCAGATCGCGCGGCCGTGTTCGTGCGTGGACAGCCAGTCCTCCATGGCGCGGGCCTTCCACCACTGCTGCGGGTCGTGAGCGAAACGGTTATGGGTCTCATCGGGCATTTCGATGACGTCGAAGGAGTTGCGCAGACCGAATTTCGGTTCGAGCTCGGACTTGCACCGCTTTGACCAGGTCGAGAGCCAGACGACGTCGACGTCATGGGTTTCGACGATGCGATCGAAGAATTCGACGACGGCCGTTCGGTAGTGGAGCTCGTAGTTCCACGCCCGCAGCTTCTTCCGGCCTTCGGTCATGATGCGCAGTTTGGGCACCGGATAGGAGTTGAGGACGCCGTCGACGTCGAGGAAGACGGTGACATGGCGTGCTCGCCGGCGAGCCGAGACCGGCGACGGGGATGCGGCAGCCATCATTCCTTCCTGTTCGCTTCGCCGTCCGGCCGGACGCGAGACGAGCGCGCTATTCTGGGGGCAGACCGCTTCCGCCCGCACCAGATTTCGTCTCCGAGTTTACCGCCGACCGCCGAGGAGAGCCGAGTCCGTGTACCGACAGACCCACATCCCCCGCTTGCAGGCGAGCCTGTGGGTCTCGATCGGGCAGACGCCGGGGGAGTCGCTCATCGTCCCCGACGGATGCATGGACCTCATCCGCATCGGACCGACGATCATCATCGCCGGCGCCGATTCGACCGCTCGCGGCTTCGCCGGCACCCCAGAACCCGTGATCGGACTCCGCTTCGGTCCGGGTGTGCTTCCCCAACTGCTGGCCACCTCGGCGGCGGAGCTGGCCGATCGCGTCACCCCGCTCGAGGCAGTCGTCGCCCCGGGCATCGTCGCCGCCGCCCAAGCACGCGCGGCTGGGATCGACGAGCCGGGTTCGCCACGACGGCGGGCGGGGGAGGCCGCAGCTGAGCCGATGAGTGCGCACGCCCGTGAGCTGCTCGCGATCGCGACGGTCCTGACAGACCGCACCGTCTTCGACCGGCGCCCCATCGATATGGCCGGCCTCCTCGGTGCCGGGATGGCCTCACCGGCAAGGACCGTCGCCGAGGTGGCCGCGGACTTCGCGTACTCGCCTCGGCAGCTGCGCAGGCTCTCGGCGGAGTGGTTCGGGTATGGGCCGAAGCATCTGACGAAGGTCCTGCGCTGGCAGGCGGCTCGCGCATTCCTCGCTGCCGGCCACACCCGCACCGCGGCTGCGGCGCGTGCCGGCTACGCGGATGCGGCGCACCTGTGGCGCGATGAGCGCTCCCTGCTCGGGCGGTGACGGGGCCGGCGCGCCTACCCGAGACTCGCGAAGAGGTCGACCTTGTTGCCGTCGGGGTCGGAGACCACGGCATAGCGCTGTCCCCAGAAGGCGTCCCAGGGTTCGTGGACGACCCCGGCCACGGCGGGCCCCGCCGCTTCGCCGGTGAGTTCGGCGAAGGTCGCGTCGACGGCCTCGGGCGTGGAGCAGTCGAAGGCCAGGGACATCTTGTGGCCGCCGGTCGGCCACGTCCAGTCGGGGTCGATGCTGTGCATGACCGCCTCGGTGTCGAGGAGGATGCGGAGGCTGCCCGAGGAGAATTCGGTGTGTGGCGCCTCCGGACCGCCGTCGGTGAGCTCGAGTCCGAGCGCGGAGTAGAAGGTGAGAGCTGCGGGCATATCGGCAGTGATGATTGAGATCGCGTCGAGTTTCATGCCTTCAGGCTATGCGGGAGCGCGGCGGGTGAGCATGAACAGATCGGCCATGTTCGCACCATCACGGTCCGTGCGGGCGCGAAGCGCCCGGGCAGTCTCGGTGAACCTCGGGCGAGCGGAGCAGTCGCCGCTGCGGCGAGGCTCAGTCCTGCAGGTACTCCCCGAACACGGCGCGCAGATCGGACGTCAGCGGGGTCGGTTCGGAGGTGTCCCGGTCGATGTGGACGAGCACGCAGTCATGGTCGAAGACCTGACGTCCATCCTGGTCTCCCCGGGTGTTGACGGTGAACGAGGAGTTTCCGAGCTTCTTCACCGTCACGGTCATCGTCAGCTTCGGTCCGTACATGACGGGCACGAGGTAATCGATGGACTGGTGGGCCACGAGCAGACCCCCGCCGGTGATGTGACCGGCCCGGATTCCATGCATCCACCGCACACGGCACTCTTCGACGATGGTGATCAGCCGTGCGTTATTCACGTGCCCGAGCATGTCCTGATCCGACCAGCGGACCTCGGGCGAGTATTCGAATGTCTTCACGCATGCCTCCATGTCCGCTGCGGCAGCCGTGAGCGCAGCGGTGCTCGAACTGAACGATCGTTCCACAGTTAATCAGGAGAGCGTTCCGAATGGGAAATCCCGCCTGGCCCGTGACGGCCCACATGGAGGAAGCGAGCCTCAGCCTCGGCGGTTGCGGATCTCCTCGTTGACGGCGCCGACGACCTCATGGAGATCGCCGATGATCGCGTAGTCCGCGCGCTGGACCATGGTCGCCTCTTCGTCGGTGTTGATCGCAATGAGGGTCTTCGCGCCCTCGATCCCGGCCATGTGCTGGATGGCCCCGGAGATCCCGCAGGCGATGTAGAC
This sequence comes from Brevibacterium sp. FAM 24630, assembly GCF_049804075.1. Classification (NCBI taxonomy): domain Bacteria; kingdom Bacillati; phylum Actinomycetota; class Actinomycetes; order Micrococcales; family Brevibacteriaceae; genus Brevibacterium; species Brevibacterium sp. FAM 24630. The sequence continues at coordinate 160,658 of NZ_JBNBZD010000009.1, read as the reverse complement.
ATCGGGTGAGATCCGGCTGCCGGTCTGCCCGACCTGCTCGGCGTGCGGCCGCCAGCCGAGCCCCGTGACCACCCGTGAGACGCCCAGAGCTCCGTCGAGGTGGTCGACGAGTTCGAGGACCTCGCCGAAACCGTTCTCCGAACCGACTCCGCGTCCGGCACCGACCACGGCCCGTGCCTGACTCAGTCCGGAGGTGTCGTCGGCGGCCTCGGCCTCGGTCCGTGTCGCTCGGGTGCGCAGGTCCTCCTCGGTGACCTCGAGCTCGTAGTCGTAGATCTGCGGTGTCGTCGGCGCGGTCTCCTCGGGAGAGCAGGCGTGACCGGCGACCGTGAGGACCTGCAGTTCGCCGTCGAGCCGGAGCCGTTCGAACGCCGTCCCGCCGTAGACCTGCCGCAGCAGCCCCTCCTCGTCGACGGCGATGACATTCGCCGCCATCCGCTCACCGGTGCGCACCGCGACATGGGCCATGAGCTCCATGCCTCGAGGTGTTCCCGAAGCCAGCAGCGTGCCGGAGTCAGGGGCGATGTCGACGATGGCCTGTGCCCAGGCCGCCGCCGAGTACTCCTCGAGATCGGGATGCTGGAGGTGGTGGATGACGCTCACCCCCAGCCGCCCCAGCTCGTCGACGGCGGCGTCGCTGAGCGGCCCCACCACCACCCCTTCAGGACTACCCGACGGCGTCCCAGATACCTCGCGCGAGGTTGCTGCGCCGCCGTCGGGTAGCAAGGAGGTGAGGGTGGCGGCGTGGGTGCGGGCGAAGGTGACCGCCTCGGCGGAAGTCAGCTGCACCGCACCGGTCTCATCTGTTTCGACGAATACGAGAGTCATCACCGAAGCACCCCGATCTCTTCCAGAACATCGACCAAGGCGGGTGCCGCATCGGGGCCCTCGCCGAGGATGGTCACCGCACTCGTCTTCTCCGGCGGCAGCTCGAGCCTCATCCGTGGATTGCCCGCTCCGGGATCGGGTGCGTCGTATTCGGCGATGGGCGCTTTCTTCGCTTTCATCCGACCGGTGATCGAGGGGTAGCGGGGGTCGACTCCGCCCTCCTGGACGGCGATGACGGCGGGCAGGTCGACGGAGAAGAGCTCGGCACCGGCCGGCCCGATCCCGCGGGCCTCGATCCCGCCCGAGGCGGCCGCGCCGCCGGAGCCGTCCGTGGGGCTCAGCGTCTGGATGCTCGTGAGCACCGGGTATTCGAGTTCGTAGGCGAGCCGGATCGGCACTTGGAAGTCGCCGGTGTCGGCGGCATCGTTGCCCAGCAGCACGAGATCGAACTCCTGGCCTTGTTCGGCACGATCGCGGACGACATCGGCGATGACCTGGGCGATGTCCTCGGGTCCGAAGGCATCGGGATCGGCCGTTTCGATGAGGATTCCGTCGTTCGCGCCCACGGCTGCCGCCGCACGCAGCTGTTCGACCGCCTCGGCAGGGCCCAGGGTGAGCACGGTGACCTTGCCACCGGTGGCCGCGGCGGTCTGGATGGCGAGCTCGACGGCGCATTCCTCATGGGAGGACATGGTGTGGCCGAGACCGGATTCGTCGATGCCGGTTTCCGCACCGTCAAGGGTGATCTGCCCGGCGATATCGGGGATGCGTTTGATGCACACGAGGATGTTCATGGCTATCTCCTGATGCACTCGTTGTCGGGGTCGAACAGCGGCGTCGAATCGACCGCTGCCACGGTCACCGGATAGAACTCCTCCATGTAGACGACCTGGAGACGGTTGCCCAGCACCGCCTCGGCGGGTGGGAGGAACGCCATGAGGACGTGCTTTCCGAGGCTCGGAGCCGAACCCGCCGAAGTGACATAGGCCCGGCGGCCGTGACCGTCGACCAGCGGCTGGCCGTCCGCGGAGACGATGGGTTCGCCTCCGAGCATGTAGCGCTTCTCACCGCTTGAACTCGTGTGATCGTCGACGGTGAGTGAGCAGAGCACGGTTTGCGGGTCCTCCTCGCGGTGGCGCAGGTGGGCGGCCCTGCCGATGAAGTCCTGGGACTTGACCTTCGGCCTGCTCATGCCGACTTCGACGACGGTACGTTCGGAGTCGAGTTCGGCGCCGAAGGCCCGGTAGCCCTTCTCGAGCCGACCGGAAGCACCGTAGACGCCGAGACCGACGGGCACGAGCCCGTGCTGCCCACCGGCTTCCATGAGCGCGTCCCAGAGCGCCAGCCCGGACTCCATCGGCACATAGAGCTCCCAGCCGAGGTCGCCGACATAGGAGATGCGGGAGGCGAGCACCTCGAGCGAACCGACCTCGATGGTTCGTGCGGTACCGAACCTGAAGCCCTCATGAGAGATATCGGCAGTGGTGAGCGCGCCGAGGATGTCCCGTGCTCTGGGCCCCCACAGTCCGATCGTCGTCCACGAACTCGTGAGATCGGCGATCTGCGCGCCGGTCTCGGGCAGCCGGTCGGAGAACCACTTCACATCGACCATGCCGTGGGCGGCACCGGTGACGACGCGGAATCGGTCGTGGGCCAGGCGCATGATGGTCAGGTCCGAACGGAAGCCGCCGCCCTCATCGAGGATGGGGGTGTAGACGACGCGACCGACGGATACGTCCATCTGCGCCAAGGCGATGTGCTGGACCGCATCGAGAGCGGTGGGTCCGAAGACGTCGAAGATGACGAAGCTCGAGAGATCGACGAGGCCCGCGCGTTCACGCATGGCCAGGTGTTCGGCGTTGATGATCGGTGACCACCAGCGGGCGTCCCATTCGGCCGTGCGCTCCATGACGGCGTCACCGAACTCGTCGAGCAGGGGCGCATTCGATTCGAACCACTGCGGTCGTTCCCACCCGCCGGCTTCGAAGAAGACCGCTCCGAGGTCCTTCTCCCGCTGCCACATGGGCGAGCGGCGGATATTGCGGTCGGAGGACCACTGTTCACCGGGGTGGACGATGCCGTAGGTCTTGTTGAACGCTTCCGAGGTCCGTGCCCGCACGTGTGCGCGGGTGCGCTGGTGGGAATGGAAGCGGGCGATGTCGGCGGCTTGGACGTCGATCTCCGGCAGCCCGGTCGTCATCCATTCGGCGACGGCCCGACCGACTCCTGGTCCTTCCTTGACCCACACGGCGGCTGCCGACCACAGGCCCTTGACCTGGGGAGATTCGCCGAGGATCGCGGGGCCGTCGGGTGTCAGCGAGAGCAGTCCGTTGATGGCGTAGCGGATCTCGACCTCAGGGTTCGACAGCACTTCAGGCATGAGTTCAAGTGCCTGCTCGAGTTGCGGGTCGAAGTCCTCGTCGGTGAAGGGCATCTCGGTGGGAGAGAGTTTCGCGGCCTCGATCGAGGGGATCTCATCGGGCTCGTGGAGGATCGCGCGGTGGGCGTAGGAGCCGATCTCCATGTCCGAGCCGTGCTGACGTTCGTAGCAGAAGGTGTCCATGTCGCGCACGATCGGGAAGGTGATCTCGCCGGAGGTCTCGGCCAGCTGCGGCACCGGGCCGACACTGATCATCTGGTGCACTGCGGGTGTGAGGGGGATAGCGGCACCGGCCATGGCCGCGATGCGCGGACTCCACACACCGCAGGCAACGAGGACGCGGTTCGTCTCGATGGCGCCCTTCGACGTGTGCACGCGGACGATCTGACCGTCCTCGACTTCGATATCGGTCACCTCGGTGTTGGGCGAGACAGTCAGGGCACCCTTGGCCTGTGCGGATTCTCGCATCATCGTCCCGGCACGCACGGAGTCGACGACTCCGACCGTCGGCGTCCAGAAGGCGCCGACGATGACATCGGGGTCGAGGAACGGCACCTTCTGAGCGACCTCGGCGGGGCTGACCAGCTCGGATTCGATTCCCCACGCTCGCGCCGAGGCCATGCGCCGTCGCAGTTCCTGCATGCGCTCTTCGGTGCGGGCGACCTCGAAGCCGCCGGACTCGGTGAAGACGCCGAGCTCCTTGTACTGGCGCATGCTGTCGAGGGTGAGGTCGGTGATCTCCCGAGAATGGTCGACGGGAAAGATGAAGTTCGAGGCATGCCCGGTCGATCCGCCGGGATTCGGCAAGGGACCCTTGTCGACCTGGACGATGTCGGTCCAGCCGAGTTCGGCGAGATGATGGACGAGACTGTTGCCGACGATGCCGGCTCCGACAACGACGACGCTGGCTTGGGCGGGGACGGAAGCCATGGGCTGGCTCCTCTCTGAAGGCTACTCTGCCTTCACCTGCGATGTTGCGAACTGTGCAACTTGGTGCGCTATGTGGAACTTCGTATCCTGATCGTGCCTCGCCGCCGAGGGTGTGTCAAGGGTTGTCCGGTGCTGGCGGCAACAGCTCCCTCATCTTGTCAAACCAGCCTGAGGGCGGGACGAGGCGAATGCAGTGCGGAGCAGTGAAATCACTCCTCCAGCAGGAGCGGGTCGAGTGGAGGCAGCCAAGAAGATTTCAACTCAATCGCGAACATCCTTGTGGGGCTGCGAGCGGTACCATCTCCCTTTCCGGGGCAGTCGTCGTGATGACAGGTCTCTACGCCGGACTGCTCTCCGTCGTGCGAATCGGGAGATTGCCGGTGGGGCCGAATAGTGGCAATAGTGCATCGCCTGGGCCGTCCGCGACGGCGGTGCAATATTGCGCCCTGTAACGATCCTTGGGGCAGAGCGAGAACGGTAGTTCACCTAATGGCCGACGCGACGAAGGGTTCGCCCCTGGCCTTGGTTGGGGGCGAACCCTTCGGTTCTGTTCAGTGATTACCTGGTTGCGTTTGTTTGACATTCATTGCATAGCGTTTAGGGCTTCTAGCCGCTCATCGGCGTCTTGTTTGCCCGATTCTTGTCAATTACAACCGCGATCAGAAGTAAGAGAAGCATTCCCGAGACCGAAGTCACCAGTCCGTCGGCGGCATTTACGGCCGCTAGAACCACCGCTAACGCGACGATCGCGGTCGAAAGATAGAGATATGCGGAAGCGCGATTTATAAATCGACTTTCTTTGATGCCACCCGAGAGTATAGTAAACAATATAATCAAGCTCAGCGCAGGGGTTGCCAAGAAGGTAATCGAAATGGGGCCGCTGGTGACCGGAATGATGATGCAGTAAAATACATATACGCAGGTAACCGCTAGTAATGTCAGCGTCCCGATTCGATGCTTAGCCATCTTTATTTGCACTTACTTGCGTCTACCTTTTCCCAGCCGACATTCAGTGTCTGGCTGAGGTCGTAGCAAGTGTCATCACGAAGTGGTTTACCTGGTCCCGTGAGGATGTCCTCCCAGACGCTGTCCACGAGGTCCGAGCAGGGGCCGCTGCCGGCGGGCAGCTTCCCGCATGCTTCCTTTACGCCTGTGGCGCCGAGGTTCCAGAAGTCAGTGCCAGTCATGTAAAGGCGCGGGCCGTTGTCCCATCCGAAATTCACCTTTTGAGTGCCGGCCGCAGATGAGTTCTCGTTGTCGCTCGGGAGGCTCAGGTTCACCTCGGTGTTATCATTCTCGGGCACGAGGAACTCTATCGTGAAGTCTTGGACGCTCGTGCTGTACGTTGTAACTTTTTCGTCTTCGATAGTCTTGGTGGCCCCAGCTTCATAACCCTTCGATTTCAGTTCTTTACGAAGCTCTCCCGCTTTCATCATGGATGATGAGCCGGTTGGCTTCTGGGTTTGCTGGACTGATTCACTTTTGGCAGATGTGTCTGGCGAATCTGATGGGCTAGCGATCGCAGGAGACGCAGAGACTATCAGAGCCCCCAAGGGATATTGCCGCGATGAACCCGGTGGCTGATTTGGATGCAATTCTGTTCACTACGTGTCCTAGGTTGGGGATGCTTGGACGTTGTTGACGGTATCACATGTCGCTTCCGGCAGCCGCAGTTGCTCTATTTGCATTAATGATCTGTTCATTCTAGAAATCGTTCTGATTGGCAGTATATTAGGTTCCTCCTGATCCGCGGTTTTATAGCTCCAAAGGGTTCGTCAGGAATTCATGAACCCCTCCCTGGGGTTGGTGTCATCTACTATAGAGAATCTTTTGCTGGACACTTGATTTGTATGTCTCACATGTGTCGTGAAAATGTTGCCGAGGCGGTTTACGATCTCAGGAGGTCGACTCACAGCTCGGGTTTGCTTCGCTGCTGGGCGACTCGAATTTCTGACATCGCGATTGCCGGCTCTTCTTGTGGCTCATCAGGTCTCCATCAGCGGCGAGATCTCCTGGGCGATTGTTTCGGGGAGACTCAGGTTGATCGATTGGAGTGACTCCCCGCTTGCCTCATGTATCTTTGCCCGCCAAGCGGTAGATTAACGGCACTGTGGCCGGTGGCGGGCTCGGGCGGTGGCAAAGGGTTGATTTGAAGCAGCGGGGCATGAAGCGGCTAGGTCGCTTTGCAGGCGATCGGGTCAGCAAGCCGCGGCCCGGGTGTGCGCCGACGAAGAGCACGCAGCTGGTCATCAAGGGTTTTCTTCCGACAGGCTCAGTGCTCGCGCCAGCCCAGCCGCGAGGAGATGTCGGCGGCGGCCCTGACCAGCATCGTCCTGGCCGATTCGACCTCCTTGTCGGTGAAGCGGAAGCTCGGCCCCGAAGCCGAAATGGAAGCGATGACATCGCCATGCGCATTGCGCACGGGAGCGGAGACTGCGGTGAGCCCGACCTCGAGCTCATCGATGACGACCGAGGACCCCCTCTCGACCACCTCGGCGATCTCTGTCATCAACCGGGGCAGCGAGGTCACGGTCTGAGGTGTGTAGGACTGGAGCCGGGTGCCGAGGACGGAGCGGATGCCGGCTTCGCTCAGGCCCGAGAGCAGGACCTTGCCGTTCGAGGTCGCGTGCAGGGGAATGCGCTGGCCGACCCAGTTGTGGCTCTGCACCGAGGACGTGCCTGAGGCCTGATCGAGATAGAGGGCGGCGCCGTCGGAGAGGACCGCGATGTTGATCGTCTCCCCGGTCTCCTCGGCGAGCATCTTCGTGATCGGTCTGGCCTCCTGGACGATGTCGAGGCGCGCGGTCGTGGCACCGGCCAGCCGCAGGATGCCCAGGCCGAGTCGGTACTTGCCGCGCAGCTGATCCTGCTCGACCAGTCCCCGGGCCTCGAGGGTGGAGACGATGCGTGAGGCCGTCGACTTGTGGACGCCGAGTTCCTTGGCGATCTCGGTGACTCCTGCCAGCCCGGTGCGGGCGATGATCTCGAGGATCGTCACCGCCCGATCGACGGACTGGACGGAGCCCGGCGCCGAGGTGGGAGTGGGCTCGGGTGCGGGGTCCCGGCGAGATGCGCTGTTGCTCATTTCGAAACTGTAACGCACGTGGCACAACCCGAACAGACTCCTGCGGGCGTGGGGTAGGGTGAGTGCGGTCGGCAGGACGAGAGCCCGCCGGCCTACTTTCCCCGACGGAGTTGAGCACGATGACCAATGGGACCCAGTCGATCGACCGGGCGGCAGAGATCCTGTCGCTGGTGGTGAAGGCGGACGAACCGATCTCCTACACCGAGGTGGTGGGGGCCACGGAGCTGGCCCGTTCGACGGTCTCCCGTCTGCTTTCCGCGCTCGAGCGCAATGGTCTGGTCGAGCGTGACGGTGACGGCCTCTATCGCGGCGGCTCCCTCTTCGCCACCTATGCCTCGCGTTTCGATCGTGTGGAGAACCTCGTCTCCGCCGCCGATCCGACCCTGCAGCGCCTCAGTGAGGAGACCGGCGAGACGGTCAACCTGGCCGTGCCGAGCGCAGACGGGGTCGTGCAGATCGCCCAGGTCGATTCGACCTTCGTCCTCGGTGCGACGAACTGGGCCGATGTCGATGTCCCGCCGCACTGCTCAGCACTGGGGAAGGTCATGTACGCCTTCGACATCATTCCGCTGCCGACCGGTCGGCTCGAGCGTCGCACCGAACGGACCTTGGGTTCGCGCAAAGAGCTCACCGATGACCTCGCCGAGGTGCGCGAGCGCGGATACGCGATCGTGCACGAGGAGTTCGAGATCGGCCTCGACGCCCTGGCGGCACCCGTGTTCGGTGTCGACGGCGACGTCGTCGCGGCCGTGGGGATCTCGGGGCCGACGATGCGCATCGCCGAGCACCATGACCGCCTCGGCGCTCTGCTCGCCGACGAGGCGGGACTGCTGTCCCGCAGCCTCAAGCGCAAGGTCACCCACCATTAAGAGGGCGGCGCAGCCGATCCGACCCGCATCTACTGCAGGCTGGTGAATTCCTCTGCCCCTCCGAGGGGCGCGAGCTGCTTGCGCCGCCAGATCTCCGTGTCCTTGATCTGATTGAACGTGTAGATGTGCAGACCCGCCACGCCCATGGCCGGGTCATCGAGAACCGGAGCGAGCTTGTCGAGGAACTTCCGCGGGTTGTAGCCGCCGGGCTTGGCCATCCGTGTGAAGGTCGCGGTGTTCTTCCGCAGGAACCGCGTGGACTCGCCCACCCCGATCTTCGTCGCCACCCGAGCGAGCTTCGTCAGCTCGACTTTGCCGGCGATGCCGAGCATGAGCGGCAGCTCGATGCCGCGCGCCCTCACTCTGGCCACCCATGATGCGACGACCGCCGGGTCGAAGCACAGATTCGACACGAGGTGCGTGGCGTAGTCGCGCTTGTCCCACATCGCCTGGATGGTCACGTCATCGGCGATGACCGGATGCGATTCCGGGTAGGCGCTGACGCCGATGTGCTGGAACGGGGCGGCCATGCTAGAGAGGTCGACGAGGAGGTCGTGCGCTCCGACGTACCCGCCGGCCGGGGGAGTGGCGTCACCGGCGGGGACGAAGATCCGGTCGACCCCCGCCTCGGCGAGTCGATCGACGATCTCGGTGAGCTCGGATCGGCCCTGGATCATCCGTGCGGCGATATGGGGGACGGCGCGAAAGCCGAGGGCCTGGAGCTGCTCGGCCGTCGACAGGGTCGCTTCGAGGGTCAGCCCCGTCGATGCGGTGACCGTGATCTCGCGGCCGGGCGCGACGTACTCGCCGACGCGTTCGACGATTCCCGCCGTGGGCAGTATCTCGTAGCGAGCGGTGCTGAGAAGTGTGCGCAGCGTTTCCTGTGACATCTTCGTCTCCTTCGCGGAGGTCGATTCATGAAACTCGGATTCCGAGTCCCTTGCGTCCCGGTGTCTTCGATCCTACACTCATTATACCCATGATATGGGAATTGAGTTCCATAATATAAAACTGTGCGAGCAGGGGGAACACCATGGACAACAACGTCCCCACAGTGGACCAAAGCGACAGACAAGTCCCGATCAACCTACGTCAATCCGGCCCGACCCCGGTCGAGATGCTCATCGACACCCGCGTCCGCAAGTCCCCGTACTGGGAACTGTCCATGCAGCAAGGATGCTGGCGGGCATCGATCTACAACCGGATGTACCACCCACGTGGCTACATTCCCCGCGAAGAGGGCGGGATGATGGCCGAGTACCAGTCCCTCGTCAACGATGTGACCTTGTGGAACGTGGCCGTCGAACGGCAGATCCAGGTCAAGGGTCCCGACGCCGAGGCGTTCGTCAACTTCGTCATCACCCGTGATGCGACGAAGATCCCCGTGATGCGTGCCCGCTACGTCATCCTGTGCAATGAGGCAGGCGGCATCCTCAACGATCCGATCCTGCTGCGGGTCGCGATCGACGAATTCTGGTTCAGCCTCTCCGACACCGATCTCATGCTCTGGCTGCAGGGGGTCAACGTCGGCCACCGCTTCGATGTCACGATCCAGGAGATCGACGTCGCGCCGGTGCAGGTCCAGGGTCCGAAGTCCGTCGACGTCATCGCCGATCTCGTCGGCGAGGAAGGACGGAACCTGCCGAGCTACGGCCTCATGGAGGCCCAGGTCGGCGGCCACGACGTCATCATCTCCCAGACCGGGTTCACCGGGGAGAAGGGCTACGAGATCTACCTCAAGGACGCGACGAAATACGCCGAGGACATGTGGAACGCCGTGCTCGACGCCGGTGAACCCTACAACCTCAAGGTCGTTGCGCCCAGCCACCACCGCAGGATCGCCGCCGGCATTCTGTCGTGGGGCCAGGACATGGACTTCGAGACCCTGCCGTTCCAGGTCAACCTGTCCTACCAGGTGCCGCGGAAGAAGGAGGCCGGCTACATCGGCAAGACCCGCCTCGAGGAGGTGCGTCGGCTCATCGAAGCCGGAACTCCGCCGTATCGCACGCAGCTGGTGGGTCTGCTGGTCGGTGGGAAGCCGATCACGGACTATGCGCCCGACTTCTGGCACGTCAGTGCCAGTGCCGAGGGTGAGGCCGTCGGCTACGTGACCTCACCGTGGTACTCACCGGAGCTCGAGGCGAACATCGCGATGGCGCATGTGCCCGTCGAGGCGTCCGCGCTCGGCACCGAATACTGGGTGCATCTGCCGGAGCCGTTCGCAGACACCCCGGGGGTTCCGGTTCGCGCCGAGGTGGTCGAGATGCCCTTCCGCCCGAGCGTCAACCCCAACCAGCGTGAGCGTCTGAAGATGCGCGGCCTCGACGCCGCCGTCTGAGGCGACTCTCGCTCTCGAGACCGAACGCGGTCGCCGTTGCGCACAGCCGGCGGCCGCGTTCGCATGCCTGCAGCCCCTTCATCGCTGCCGCCCAGCACCACTGGCAGACGGCGACTCCGCGACTCACTTCCCGCGCAGGGCCTTGACCTTCGCGAGGAGTTCGTTCTCCGCGTTCGGGCCGGCCTTGATGCCGGTGGGCAGCCGGAACATGAACCAGATGCCGACGAGGAGCCAGACGGCGAAACCGACCCACGACTGCCATTCCAGCTGTGCGGAGACCGGGGTGATCGGGATGTAGAGGATGAACAGGATGAAGGTGAGCACGGAGGAGATGACTCCGATGACCAATCCGCCGTTGCGCGCTCCGCCGATGCGCAGCGGACGTTCCATGTTCGGCTCGCGCTTGCGCAGGACGAGGAAGCCGATGCTGACGAGGAAGTAGGCGATGACGATGGCGGGTGAACCGGCGTCGACGATCCAGCCGAGCGCCGCGGTGCCGAAGAACGGGGCGATGGCGGAGAGGAGACCGATGAAGATGATCGCATTCGACGGGGTGCGGTACTTCGGGTGGAGCTTGCCGAACCACTTCGGGATCATACCCGCGGCGGCCATCGCCCACATGAGTCGCGAGGAGCCCATGAGGAAGGCGTTCCAGGAGGTGATGATTCCGGCCAGGCCACCCGCGATGACGATCTTGCCCCAGATGGCCGAGCCGAACATGACGGAGAGTGCATCGGCGGTGACCAGGTCGTGCGTGCCGAGCTGAGCGGCGGGCATCGCCATCGACGTCGTCCCGATGATGATCACGTAGAAGGCGATGGCCATGACGACCGACAGCACCACGAGCTTGCCGATCTTGGCCGGTGGGAGTTTGACCTCCTCGGCGGACTGCGGGATGACATCGAAGCCGACGAAGAGGAACGGAACAACGGCCATGACGCCGATGAAGCCGGCGCCGCCTCCGGTGAAGAACGGTTCGGTGTTCTCGATCTTGCCGCCGACGAAGCCTCCGGTGAGAAGCATGAGGCCGACGATGATGAGGAACCACACGACGAAGGTCTGCACGAGAGAGGCGACCTTGACGCCGCGGATGTTGATCCAGGCGATGACGATCGCGGTGATCGTGCCGACCAGAGCCCACGTGAGGTAGACGTCGAAGCCGGCCACGTTCCAGAGTTTGATCTGTTCGAGGTTCGGGAACAGGTAGAGGGCGGTCTTCGGCACCGACACCGCCTCGAACATGACGACGCTGATGTAGCCGCCGGTGATCGCCCAGGAGCCGAAGAGGGACACGCGAGGGCCCATCGCTCGGATGAGGTAGTTGTGCTCACCTCCGGCGTGCGGCATGGCGGCCACCATCTCGGAGTACACCGTGCCGACGAAGCACATGATGATGCCGCCGACGATGAAGGCGAGGATCGCGCCGAGGGTGCCGGCGCCGTTGAGCCATTCCCCGGTGAGGACGACCCAGCCGAATCCGATCATCGCGCCGAAGCCGATGAAGAGGGCGTCGACCGTGCCGAGCGCTCGGACGAACCCGTGGCCTCTGTCGTCCGTTTCAGTGTGGGTCTGACTCATGGCATGCCTCTCGCAGTCCGTCATTACTGAGATGCACAGTAGCAGGATTCTGAGCGTTTCCGGTCAGTGAACTTCACACTGTCTCAGTGGACGAAAGCGCACCGGTCGCCTCGGGGCAGACGTGGTCTCTGCCCCGAGGCGGATGCTCATCAGTCGCCGAGGTCGACGACTTCGAACTCGAGGAGGTCGGCCTGCTCGGAGACCGGCTTCTTCCCGATGGATTCGTGGGCCGGGGAACGGTTGGCCCTCCAGTTCTCGAAGTCCTCACGGGTCGCCCACTGGGTGTAGACGAAGTACTTGTCGCCGCCGGCGACCGGACGCAGCAGTTTGAAGCCTTCGAAGCCCGGGGCCTCATCGACGGAGTGCTTGCGGTCGGCGAAGCGCTTCTCGAGTTCGGCGCGGGCCGGTTCGGGGACGGTGAGTGCGTTGATGGCGACGACTGACATGGTTGCTCCTTTTCAGCAGTGTCTGCAGAGACGTCATTTGTCGGCGAGCCCGGGTGCTCGAAGGCTGCGATGGACGAGACGCTTCGGATGAGCATCGAACTCACTTCGACCCTACGACGTCGACCCGAGTCCCGGCTGAGCAGTCCGGCAGTTCGCACGGGCTGTCTCAGAAACGGTGCCGAAACGCGGACCGTCGGTGCGCAGAGGGCAGCTGCGCAGGTCCGCTCGGAATCCATCACGGGTCGACCGAAACGCCACGGCCAGTCCTATTCGACGACCTCGAGCTGAGTGAACTGCAGGCCGGGAGAGTGGATCTCGGCTGCGCGCCGGATCCGTTCGGCAGTGAGTTCGCTGATCGTCGGGAAGGCGCGGTCGGCCTTGTCGCCGCTGTCGGAAGTCGCCCGGCCGCCCGCAGAAGCAGCCCTGCTCGCAGTACCAGTCTCACCCGCATAAGCAACCTCAGCAGCAGAAGCGGCCTCACCCGCAGCCACCACGGCGCGGGCGTTCTTCGACCGCAGAGGCTCCGGCGTCTGCACGAGCACGAACGACCGCGACCCGGAATCCCGTTCGTTCGCGGCCATCACCGCCTGGGCCGTCGTGCCGGACCCGGCGAAGAAATCGAGAACGATCGCCTCAGGATCGAAGAAGGTCTGCGAGGCGACCAGTGCCTTGACCAGCTCCACCGGCTTCGGATAGCTGAACACCCCGCCGAGGCCCAGAGGCTCCAGGTCGTTCTGCCCGCCGAGCGCCTTGATGATCGAATACATCTTCGAGCTCGCCTTCTCGGCCGGAGTCACTCGCACCACCGCGTGCTTGCCCGCTTTCCCCCACGGCCGCAGGATGTACTCGCCCGATGCCAGCTTCGCGTCCACCTCGGCGAGCTTCTTCGCACCCTTGACCTCGAGGATGTCCTCGTACATCAGCCGCCGCTCCGACCCTCGGGCGTAGCGGCCGAATCCTGCCCGCAGCACATCGGTCTCGACGAGCATGCGCCGGCCGTCGATCATCTCGAGCTTCGCAGGTGACTTCTTCTCCGTGAGGAAGGGCCCGACCCGGCTCGCATCGCGCCCCCACACGTGGATGTAGTCGTGCCCGCGCACGAATGACGGAGCATTGCCCCCGCCCTTGGCGCGCTGATGGATGAGCGTGCCCAGCGCATTGTCCTCGCCGAAGATCTCGTGCCCGAGCAGCTGCGCCCACGCGCTTTCGACATCGTCGAGGTGGAGGAAGAGCACTCCGTCTTCGCGCAGCAGCTCGCGAGCCAGCAGCAGCCTCGGCGCCATGAAGGACAGCCAGCTGGCATGGTCGTGCCCGTGGTCCTTGTACGTGTGCGCATTGCCCGTGTTGTACGGCGGGTCGATGTAGATGACCTTGACCTGCCCCCGATGCGTGGCGAGCAGGGCGGTGAGGGCCGGCAGATTGTCGCCGACGAGAAGGAGGTTCTCACGCAGATCCGGGGTCCGAGGGGTGCCGTCACCGTCGCGCAGCTGCGCACCGCGATCACCGGCGCCGAGGCGGGCGCCGGGTCGTCGTGTGCCCTCGGCCGACGAACCCTCACCGAGGCTCCTGCTGGTGCCCTCGGAGACGAGGCGACGGCCGAGGGTGAAAGCCGCGTGCTTGCCGGGCCAATCCAGGACGGTCGTCATCCTTCTCCTTCGTCTCGAACGGTGACAAGATTGCTGTATGAGTATTTCACGAGTGGCCGTCGTCGGCGCCGGCATCCTCGGCGTCGCCACGGCGAGGGAGATCGCAGCGCGGTTCCCCGACGCCGAACTCACTGTCATCGACAAGGCGGATGACGTCGCCGCACATCAGAGTGGCCACACCACGGGAATCGTCGACTCGGGGCTCGACCGGATTCCCGGATCGGCCGAGGCCGAACTCGCGCGCCGAGGCGTCGAGCTGCTGGTCCCATTCGTGTCCGAACGCGGCATCCCCTACCGCGAGTGCGGGCAGCTCATGGTCGCCCAGAACACCGACGAGGCCGATCGGCTCGAAGAGATCTTCGCTCGCGCGAAGGACAACGGCATCCCCGGAGTGCGGCTGCTCGAGCGCAAGGAGATGAGCGAGGTCGAACCCGAGGCCAGGGGCGTGCTCGGACTGTACTCGCCGCACGCGGCAGTCACCGACTTCGGTGCCCTCACCGGGGCGCTCGCCTCCGACGTCAGCGCCGCCGGCGGCACATTCCGCTTCGCCACCGAGGTCACCGGATTCGACATCATGAGCAATGAGGTGCGGATCAGAGGGCGGGCGACGGCTGCCGATGAGCAGGTGGACGAGGCACCGCGGACCTACTACGGCAATGAGGATACGCGACCGGTCGTCGACTTCGGCGAGGAGCTGCGCAGCCGGTTCGGAGGCCAAGACTGGTTCCGGCAGGTCGAGGGCACCCTGCACGACTGGACGGAGAAGTTCTCGAGCTCCTGGTCCGGTGGCGGACGCGGTGAGGACCATCGGGGCCCGGCTGACCAGGACGGACCCGGCGGGGGAGCAGGCGACGGCACTCGAGGCTCCGGAGACGATTCGACCGGATCGGGCAAGAGGGCGCGCCGCGAGATGCCCGAGACGACGATCGGCACCTTCGACCTCGTCTTCGTCTGCGCCGGACTGCAGGCCGACCGCCTGGCCGCAGCCGCAGGATTGGAGGCCGATCCGCGTATCGTGCCCTTCACCAGCGACTATTACGAGATCCCGGCGGCCTCCGCCGAGGCGGTGCGCGGCATCATCGGCTCCGTTCCCGATCCGGATGCGCCCTTCGCCGAGACCGGGATGGTCAGAGGGGTCAACGGCTCGCTGATGCTCGGGCCCAACACCTTCGTCTCACTCGGTCGGGAGAAGTACGACAGGCGCGGCTTCGACCTCGGCGATATGGGGTCGACCGCGAAGTTCACCGGCTTCTGGAAGTTCGCTGCCCAGACCGCGCGCACCGCCGCGCACGGGGCGAAGACGACAGTCAGTCGGAAGGCATTCATCGACAGCGTCGAGAAGTACGTGCCGACGATCGACGGGGACTCCGTCGAAACCGGGCCGCGCGGCGTCCGGGCGCAGGCGATGAACTCCGATGGCGAGCTGCTCGATGAACTCATCATCGCCACTCGCGGGCGGCTGACCGCGGTCAGGGCAGTCCCACGCTGGGGAGCCACCTCGGCGCTGGCCATCGCCGAACGGATCGTCGGTGAAGCAGCGGGGGCACGCGGGCGCTGAGCGTCAGGGTCTGCTGGGAGCAGACGAGCACTGAGCGCGGAGGTCTGCGCAGGCTGTGCTGGGCCATCTCCGACCCGTATGCTAATTTAGCTTAGGCTATCCAAACCTGACATCGGAGAGACCGTGCACATGACGCCGAACAGCCCGTCCCCCTCGACCGCAACGGCAGTGAGGCGCCGACTGCTCGTCTCGTCCGCAGGACTCCTGATCGCTTTGAGCGGTTGCACGGGAAGCGGAACGACTGACGGCGAATCAGCATCCGCCGGACGTGTCGAAGATGCCTTCGGAGCCGTCCAGATCACCAAGGCCGAGCGGGTCGTGGCACTGTCGGTCTCCGACGCCGATGCGGCGCTGGCCTCCGGCGTCGTGCCCGTGGCGATGGCCGAGGCTCCCGTCGAACCCGTGATGCCGTGGGCCCAGGACGCCATCGACGGGCTCGGTGGAGAGACGCCCGAACTCTTCGAATGGACGACCGAAGACACGATCCCGTTCGAAGACATCGCCTCCTGGGAACCCGACATGATTCTGGCCACGGGCAGCATCCTCAGCCAGGACACCTATGACCAGCTCACTGACATCGCGCCGACACTGACCACCGCCGAGGAGGGCGCGGCCGACAGCTGGAAATCCCAGACGGAGCGGGTCTCGAAAGTCATCGATCAGCAGGAACACGGCGAGACGTCGATCGAAGCCGCGCAGTCAGCGATCGACCAGGCCGCGGAGTCACACGCCGCACTCGAGGGCAAGTCCTTCCTCGTGGCGCTCTTCCGCAGCCCCGAGGAGGTCGGAGTGCTGCCCGACCGGGACTCCGCGACCGTCCGCTTCTTCAGCGAACTCGGGCTCGAACTCGACCCGGTGGCCGATGAGATGACTGCAGGGAAGGTGCCTGACACTCTCTCCCTTGAGAAGCTCGACGTGCTCGATTCGGATGTCATCGTCGGCTATTTCCCCGACGCCGGGCTGCGCGAGAAATACGAGGAGCTCTCCGTCTTCTCCGCTCTGCCCGCGGTCGAGGATGGTCGCTTCTATCAGCCGACCGATGAGGAATGGCGCGGACTGCGCTCGGTCTCGGCCCTTGCTCTGCCGGAGCTCGCGGAGCCGATCGCCGCGAAGCTCGAGAAGTCGACGAAGCGATGATGGGCAGACTGTGCTCCTGGACCGATCACGGCGATGACTGGTCGCTGCGCCTGAGCCTGCCCGCAGGCGCGGACATCGCCGAGGCGAACGCCCCGTCTCTGAGGTCCGATCAGGACCTGTTCGCTGCTCTCAACGGCATCACCGACCGTCGGCGTGTGCCCGAAGGAGTCATGGCGTTCGAGCAGACGGACAGCGGTCCGGCCCACATCGTCGACCTCCGCGTCCCCCGCGGATTCCGGGGCAGTCTCACCTTCATGCCCGTGCCCCGCGGCATCGAGATCGCGGACCGGGACACATGGCTGGCAGCCTACGGGAATGCGTTCCTCCCGGCCGGCACCGGGCTGCGCACGGTTGCAGACCTGTTCGGACGCCCCGTCTTCGAGGTCTCCGCACCCGATGCCAAACCCCTCATCTGGACTGCGGAAGCGGCCCCTGACGCCGAGGCGGCCGACGGAACTTCGGGCGGCGACGGGAGGCCGCCCCACCTCGGCGAACGGATCGAAGTGCTCGACGGCACCGCCAGGCGGGTTCTCACGTACCAGCCGAAGCGGGCATCCGCCTCGGCGCCGGTGCTCGTCGTCTTCGACGGGAAGGCCTTCGTCGAC
Source organism: Brevibacterium sp. FAM 24630 (assembly GCF_049804075.1). Lineage (NCBI taxonomy): Bacteria > Bacillati > Actinomycetota > Actinomycetes > Micrococcales > Brevibacteriaceae > Brevibacterium > Brevibacterium sp. FAM 24630. Next base: position 143,258 of record NZ_JBNBZD010000009.1, on the reverse strand, counting down.
GGCGGTCTGCTCACCACGATCGACGAACTCGTCGGCCCGCCCTCGCTCGTCATCGCGGTCGATCACGCACCGATCGACACCGCAGCGGACAGCGGGGCCGACCGGGGTGAGGCGTTCGCCTTGCGGGCCTCTGACCTGGTGATGAACCCGAGATTCTGCGACGACGTCCTCACCCTCGTCGCTTCGCTGGCGCCGAATGCCCGCGATCGGACGATCGTGGCCGGGGCCTCCTACGGCGGACTGGCCGCGACCTACTTCGCCCTGAGGCATCCGGAGGCGTGCCGCGCGATCAGCCTCTCACCCTCGTTCTGGGCCTCTGATTCGGAAGAGAAGCGAATCTGGGAGCACTTCCGGACAGGAACCAGTCCCGAATTCCTCATCCACCACGGCGCCTTGGAATCGGAGATCGCCCGTTCCGTCACCGAGGCGAGAGCTGAGTTCACCCGTCGCGGGCTCAGCCCACGATGCGACACGTTCTCCGGAGGCCACGAGTACCTGTGGTGGAGAGAGCTCCTCCCCGGCCACCTCGCCGAGCTGCTCGCCGAAACCCGGGATATGAGCACACTGTGAGCCGCGGCCGCGTTCAGTCGGAGTGCCGTTCGAGGAACTCGTAGACCTCGGTGTCGTCGACGCCGGGCACCGCACCGGGCGGGACAGCGGCCAGCAGCGAGGCGTGCATGCGCGCTGACGGAAGCGCCTGATCCTCCCATTTCTCCGCGAGGTCTGCCGGTGCCTGCCGGCAGCAGGAAGGGTCCGGGCATTCGGACTTCGAGCGGATCGATGATTCGCGGCCTTCGAACCACCGGACGTGGGCGAACGGGACGCCGACGCTGATCGCGAAATCACCGCCGGGCAGAACGCGGGCAGTGCACCAATACGAACCGTGCGGAGTGTCGGTGTACTGGTAGTAGGGGCTGAAGCGGTCGGCGACGCGGAAGACCGTGCGTGAGGTGAAGCGTTTGCACGCGAACTGACCCTCGATCGCGCCGAGCGGATCGGTGGGGAAGGGCAGGCCGTCGTTCGAGTACGCCTTGTGGATCGTGCCCGAGTTGTGCACCTTCATGAAGTGGACGGGCAGGCCGAGGTGTTCGGTGGCGAGGTTCGTGAACCGGTGGGCGGCCATCTCGTAGCCGACGCCGAACATATCGCGCAGGTGCTCGACCGAGAGCACCCGCTTCTTCTTCTCCTCTTCGAGGATCGGCACGGCCGCAGACTCGGGCAGGAGGATTGCGGCAGCCAGATAGTTCGCCTCCACCCGCTGCTGGAGGAACTCATGGAAGTCCTTCGGGGAGTCATAGCCGAGCACGTGCGGGGCCAGACTCATGAGCAGGTGGGAACGCGGGTCGAAAGCGGCATCGGAGTTGGGCAGGTAGAGCCGTTTGTTCGCGGTGTCCGAGATCGACCGGGTCGACTCGGGCAGATCCGAGACGTAGTGGAGGCTGAATCCGAGCTTCTCGGCGATGAGCGCCGTCTGCCGCTGCGAGACCGTGCCCGATTCGTAGCCGACGAGGTCGAGCAACTCGGCGGCGGTGGCCTCGAGCTCGGCGAAGTAGTTGTTCTTCTCCTTCATCCGATCGCGCAGCTCACGGTTCGCCCGCCGCGCTTCTTCGGGGGTGGCCGCGCGACGTTCGAGGACCTCGCCGAGCTGACGCTGCAGACCGACGATCGCCTCGAGCGCATCCGCCGGCAGCGATTTGATCCTCACCTGCGGAAGTCCCAGGGAGGAGTACATCGGCGAGGCCTGATTGCGTTCGGCTTCGAGTTCGAGAGCCTGCCGGTCGTCGATCGGGGCGGGATCGATGAGGTCGGCGACATCGGTCTTCAGGGCCTTGGCGATGGCGGCGAGGAGCGTGACAGAAGCTTCTCGCTTACCGTTCTCGATCGTCGAGATCTGCGAGGCTGCACGCCCGACTTCCTGTCCCAGCTCATTCAGTGTCAGCCCGCGTTGTTTTCGAAAAAACCGTATTCTTCTGCCGATGCTCAAGGGATCGGTCTGCTGTTCCTCGTCTTCGACTTCCGCTCTAATGCTGACCAAGGCGGCTCCAATCGTTTCTGTGCGCTGGTTCACATGCGTGAAAATCAGTATGACAGAACGAGGAAATTTCTGAAACCGGAAATTTCGCACTTATTCATCCGAAAATCCCCTACCTGAACCCTTGCGGCCCCCGCAGACTGGATACATCAACAACCCCGAACGAAAGGGAAAGTGAAGGACAATGACTGAGAACACCACGCAGAACAGCTTGCATGATGCTGAGGCGATCCGCCGCGACTGGGCGACCAACGCCCGCTGGTCGGGAATCGCTCGCGACTACGAGCCCGAGGACGTCGTCAAACTGCGCGGGTCTCTGATCGAGGAGCACACGCTGGCCCGTCACGGTGCCGAGCGCCTGTGGAAGCAGATCAGCTCAAGCGACATCAAGTCCGGCGAATACGTCAACGCACTCGGTGCGCTGACAGGCAACCAGGCCGTCGAACAGGTCAAGGCCGGTCTCAACGCCATCTACCTCTCCGGTTGGCAGGTCGCCGCCGACGCGAACGCAGCCGGCCAGACCTACCCGGATCAGTCGATCTACCCGGCCAACTCGGTTCCGCAGGTGGTTCGCCGCATCAACAATGCGCTCATGCGTGCCGACCAGATCGAGACCTCGGAAGGCAACAAGCAGGTCGATGACTGGTTCGCTCCGATCGTCGCCGACGCGGAAGCAGGCTTCGGCGGTTCGATCAACGTCTACGAGCTCATGCGTTCGATGATCAATGCCGGCGCGGCCGGTGTGCACTTCGAGGATCAGCTCGGTTCTGAGAAGAAGTGCGGCCACCTCGGCGGCAAGGTCCTCGTTCCGACCTCGCAGCACATCCGCACGCTGAACGCGGCGCGTCTGGCTGCCGACGTGGAGAACGTGCCCAGCCTCGTCATCGCCCGCACCGACGCCGAGGCGGCCACGCTCATGACCTCGGACATCGACGAGCGCGATCAGCAGTTCGTCACCGGTGAGCGCACCTCCGAGGGCTTCTACAAGATCCGCAACGGCATCGAAGCAGGCATCGCCCGCGGTCTGTCCTACGCTCCCTACGCGGATCTGCTGTGGATGGAGACCTCCACCCCGGACCTCGCCGCCGCGAAGGAATTCGCGGATGCGATCCACGCGGAGTACCCGGACCAGATGCTGGCCTACAACTGCTCGCCGTCGTTCAACTGGAAGAAGCACCTCGACGATGCGACCATCGCGAAGTTCCAGCGCGAGCTCGGAGCCATGGGCTACAAGTTCCAGTTCATCACCCTGGCCGGCTTCCACGCCCTGAACTACTCGATGTTCGATCTGGCCCACGGCTACGCCCGCGAGCAGATGAAGGCCTACGTCGAGCTGCAGGAGCGCGAGTTCGCCGCCGAGGATCGCGGCTACACCGCAACCCGCCACCAGCGCGAGGTCGGCACCGGCTACTTCGACCTGGTCTCGACCGCGCTCAACCCGGAGTCCTCGACGACGGCTCTGGCCGGTTCGACCGAGACCGCTCAGTTCAGCTGAGTCCGACCGGCTCTTCGGAGCCCCGCCCGCCCGGGCTTCGCGGCCCGGGTGCGGCACCGGCCATTGGCCGCTTGGAACCCGGCGCGGATCGGCAATGTTTTCACGGGGTTTGCATTGTCGGTCCGCGCCGTCACACCCACCGATGGCAGCGACCACTTACTACACGGCACGAACCCCCACAGCACCACACAAGCACCGCATCACTTCCACTGCAATGACACCTTCCGGCAGCACTGACACTCCGGCAGCACACTACGACGGGTGAGGAGAAGCCCATGTCTTACATCAAGATCAACGCGCCGCTCGAAACCGGCTTCGGCACCGTCCTCTCGGAGCCCGCTCTGACGTTCATCGCCACACTCCACGACGAGTTCGCCGGCACCATCGCCGATCTGCTGCGGGCACGCCGCAATCGCCAGGCCGAGATGAACGGCGGAACCCTCCCGCGCTTCAAGCCGGAGACCGCCCGCATCCGCGCCGACCGGTCCTGGACCGTCGCCGGCTCGGCAGGAGCTCCCGGACTCGAAGATCGCCGCGTCGAACTCACCGGCCCGGTCACCGAGACCGAAGTCGTGGCCGCGCTGAACTCGCAGGCGAAGGTGTGGCTGGCCGACCTCGAAGACGCCACGAGCCCCACCTGGGCCAACATCATCGGCGGTCAGCTCAATCTCTACCGCGCCATCCGCGCCCAGCTGCCCGGAGTGAAGAACCCGAACCAGCAGCCGACGATCGGGCTGCGTCCCCGCGGCTGGCACCTGCCGGAGAAGCACCTGCTCTACGTCGACGACAGCGGCAGCGAATTCGCCGCCTCCGGTGCACTGGTCGACTTCGGTCTGTACTTCTTCCACAACGCCCGCCACCTCATCGACGCCGGCTCCGGCCCGTACTTCTACCTGCCGAAGCTCGAGTCCTCGCAGGAAGCACGTCTGTGGAACAAGATCTTCGTCCGTGCGCAGAACATGCTCGGCATCGAGCAGGGCACCATCCGCGCCACCGCTCACATCGAAACGATCACCGCGGTGTTCCAGATGGAAGAGATCCTCTTCGAACTGCGCGAGCACTGCGCCGGTCTCGAGGCTGCCGGCTGGGACTACCTGTTCTCCGTGGTGAAGAACCTGCGCAACGCCACCGACTACGTGCTGCCCGACCGGGAGCGCCTGACGATGGACCTGCCGCTGATGAAGGCGTTCACCGATCGTCTGGTGGCGACCTGCCACCGTCGTGGTGCGCACGCCATCGGCACGATGTCGAACCTCATGGCCGACCATCCGGACGAAGCGTTCGTCGCTGCCGAGTTCGAACGCATGCGTGAGGACAAAGCTCGTGAGGCCTGGCAGGGCTTCGACGGCACCTGGGTCGCCGACCCGGCGCTCGTGCCGGCCGCTCTGGCCGTGTTCGACGCGGCTCTGGGCTCGAAGCCGCACCAGCTGGAGAACATGCGTCCCGATGTGCAGGTGACCAGTGAGAACATCCTCGACGTCACCGGTCTCGAGCCGATCGTGACCGAAGAGGGCGTGCGGGTGAACATCCGTGTGGCCATCGGGTACATGAACGAATGGCTCGGCGGCAACGGTCACGTGGCGCTGGAGAACCAGCTCGAGGATGTCTCGACCGCGGAGATCTGCCGCTCGCAGATCTGGCAGTGGATCCACCATGAGGTGACTCTCGACAATGGGCAGAAGCTGACCCGTCACCTGGCTGAGCGCTACCTCGGCGAGGAGCTGGCGGCGATGGATCGTCGTCCCGATGATCACCTCGACGAGGCAGTGGAGATCTTCCGCACGACGGCCCTCGACGAGCCCTTCGCGGAGTTCCTCACGATGCCGGCCTACACCGAGCACCTGGTCGACCGGGTGTCGAAGAAGGCCGCGACCGAGGCCTCCGTAGCCTGACCAATTACTACCCGACGGCGGCCCAGCAACCTTGCGCAAGGTTGCTGGGCCGCCGTCACGTAGTTCTGGGAGGGGCGAGTGGGGGCGTGAGCACTCAAGTGAGGGCGTCAGTGACGATGAATCTGACCTTGCGATGGTCCCGAAGTGAACGAATCATCGGAGAGTCCATATACTGGGGGCCATGACGATTCTCATTGGCTACCTACCTGCTCCCGAGGGTGAGGCTGCTCTGCGTGCGGGTTTCGCGGAAGCCAAGCTGCGGTCGAGCACTGCCGTCGTGATCAACTCGCAGCGACGAGGTGCCAGCGGGACGCCGACGGAGATCGGTGAGGACGAGATCAAACGGATCGTCGACCTCGGCAGGGAATCCGATATCGACGTCGAGGTGCTCCAGCCTGATCACGAAGACGATCTGCCGGGCACGCTCAACGACCTCGCCGTCGAACACGAAGCGCAGCTCATCGTCATCGGACTGCGCAAGCGCTCGGCCATCGGCAAGTTCATCCTCGGCTCCCAAGCGCAGCGCATCCTCCTCGAAGCCGAGGTCCCGGTCCTCACCGCGAAGGCTTGAGCGCACTTCGCCGAGGCGGCGCCGTAAGCGTCGAATCGACCATCCGCGTCGCCGAGGTGCAGATCCGCTCTCGCCGAGGCGGCGCTTCGTCCGCGCTACCGGCGCGGTTCCAGCCCCCACCCCCAGGCGATCAGCTCGGCCAATGACACGCCTTCGGCGTCGCTGAGATCCGTGATCTGAGTCCGGCACGAATACCCGTCGGCGAGCACCACTTCCAGCCGTGAGTCGTCCGTCCCCGCCTTGCCGCGCTTTCGCAGCGCCGGCAACAGGGCCACCTCGGCGACGGCGACCGAGGTCTCGTAATGCCCTTCCTCGACGCCGAAGTTCCCGGCCAGGCCACAGCAGCCGCCGATGAACTCGGTGCTGGCGCCGGTCCGGGCCATCAGCTCTCTGTCGGCAGCGGTGCCGAAGATCGCCGACTGATGGCAGTGCGGCTGAACGAGTGCGTCGACCCCGGACAGATCCGGCAGTTCGGCACCGATGCTCAGCAGATACTCGGCAAGGGTCTGCACGCGCGCAGCCACCCGACGCGAGGCGTCATCGGCGAGCAGCTTGGCCGAATCGTCCTTGAGCGTGGCCAGACAGGAGGGTTCGACGCCGACGATCGGGACATCACCGGTGGCGTCGAGGGCGGTGATCGTCTCCGCGAGATTCGCCTTTGCCGCATCGAGCTGCCCGGTCGAGATGAGCGGCAGGCCGCAGCACACCGTCTGATCGATCACCCGCACTGTGACGCCGGCGTGCTCGAGCACGGCCACGGCCGCGGCGAGGATGCGCGGAGCGAAATGGTTCGACCAGGAATCAGCGAACAGGATCACCTCGGCGCTCGGCCGCGGCACCAACCGCAACTCGTCCGACTGCGCACCCGATGTCTGCGCACCCGATGACTTGGCCCCCGATGTCTGGGCCTTCGCGCTGGGCGCGGCGTCCGCGCCCGAACGCGGCCCCGCCTCGGCGGTGGATGTCCACCATCTGCGGAACGTCGTGGCCGCGAACTGCGGAATCGACCGGCGCACATCGATGCCGGAGATCCGTTTCGCCACGGTCGACAGTCCCGGCAGGCCCGACACCCGATTGAGCACCGGTGCCACCGGTGTGACCAGGCGCGCGAGCTGCGGGAGGAACCCGAGCGAATAATGCTTCATCGGCCGCAGCTTGCCCTTGTAGGACTGGTAGAGGACCTCGGCCTTATACGTGGACATGTCCGTTCCGGTGGGGCACTCGGTCCCGCAGGCCTTGCACGACAGGCACAGGTCAAGAGCTTCGTGCACCTCAGGCGAGTCCCATTTCGGTTCGAGCAGATCGCCCGAGACCATCTCCTGCAACACCCGAGCGCGTCCCCGGGTCGAATGCCGTTCATCGCGTGTGGCCTGGTAGGACGGGCACATGATGTCGCCGGCGGCCGCCGAATCCGCGCGGCATTTGCCGACGCCGGTGCACCGATGCACCGCCGAGGCGAAGCCCGCGGACTCACCCTCATAGGCCATCGCCAACTGTCCCGGAAGCTCCTGCCGCAACGGCAGCTGCGTCAGTCGGAGCGACTCATTGAGCGCATCCGGGTCGACGATGACACCGGGGTTGAGCAGATGCTGCGGATCGAAGAGCTTCTTGACCTGGGCGAACAGATCGATCGCCGCCGGTGTGTACATGAGGCTCAGCAGCTCCGAACGTGCCCGACCGTCACCGTGCTCACCGGAGACCGAACCGCCGTAGCGGGCGACGAGCTTCGTCGCCGCGACCATGAAGTCGCGCATCACCTGCGGTCCGGTCGGGTGCTCGAGCGGGAAGTCGACCCGCATGTGCAGGCAGCCGTCACCGAAGTGACCGTAGGGGATCCCCCAGAGGCCGTGTTCGTCGAGCAGAGCCATGAGATCGCGCAGATAATCGCCGAGGTGGTCGACCGGGACCGCTGAATCCTCCCACCCGGCGTGGGCGTCGCGACCATCGGGGGTGCGCGAGACCAGACCGGCGCCGTCGGCGCGGATCGCCCACACCGCGGCGGCGGCCGCGGCGTCGAGGACCGAGGAGTCCAGGGCCTGCGATTCGGCGATGAGGCGCTGGGTCTCCTGCTCGATTTCGGCTTCGTCCTCACCGGTGAGTTCGACGACGAGCCAGCCCGCGCCCTCGGGCAGCGTGGGGACCGCCTCGGCGCCTTTGGTGTCGATGACTCGGTTGAGCATGCGTGAGTCGAGACCTTCGCACGCGGCTACGGGGAAGTCCTTGAGCAGCGGCGCATCATGGGCGGCCGCGACCATGTCCTCGTAGCCGAGCACCACAGCTGAGGTGAAGCTCGGGTCTTTGACCAGGCGCATCTTCGCGGCGAGGACGACACCCCAGGTGCCTTCCGTGCCGGCGAAGGCACGGCGGAGGTCGAAGCCGTTCTCCGGGAGGAGCGACTCGAGCCCGTAGCCGGAGACCTGTCTGGAGAAGGTGCCGAAGTTCGTGCGGATGGTGCCGAGGTTCTCGGCGACGAGTTCGTGCAGACGCGGGAAGGTCGCGGAGGCGTCCGCGTCGTCGAGGGTGACGACGGTGCCGTCGATGAGCATGACCTTGAGCGCGAGGATGTTGTCGCCGGTGCGTCCGTAGCCCAGGGCGCGGGGGCCGCAGGCGTTGTTGCCGATCATTCCGCCGATGGTGCAGCGGGTGTGCGTCGACGGATCGGGACCGAAGCGCAGACCGTGCGGTTTGGCCTTCTCCTGCAGGTGGGCGTGGATGCAGCCGGCTTCAACCCAGGCCGACTGTGCGTCGGGGTCGAGGTCGAGGACGGTATTCATATGGAGCGAGAAGTCGAGGACGATGCCGCGGCCGATGGCATTGCCGGCGATCGAGGTGCCGGCTCCGCGGCTGGTGATCGGCACGCCGAGGCGGCGGGCGATCGTGAGGACGCCACGCACCTCCTCTTCGTCGTGGGGAAAGACGATGGCGGCGGGCACAAGCCTGAAGAGCGAGGCATCGGAGGAGTAGGCGGCACGGTCCGTGTCGTCGATGCTGAAGTCGCGGATGCCGACTGCGCGGAACTCGGTCGCGAGGGCGGCGGGAAGCGTTGTCGTGGACTCGTCTTCGTCGACGGTCGCCCGATTCGCTCCGGTGGGATGGGCCATAGTCGTCATGTTCGCATTGTGCCACTTGGGTTGCCGGAACATCGAGACCCTTTCACTCTCGAGATCCTCCGCCCACACCTGCAGGGTCGTCAGGGTCATCGGGCAACACCGGAACCGTTATCGTTTCGTTATCAGACAAGCTCAGAACGACGGCTTTGTGGAGTTTGAGTTCCTATATCCGGGAATTCTTGGTGTATTGACATATTCGTGGTATCTAATGGGACTACACCAATTCGTGGCAAGGGGCCACTACATGAATGCAAGGGAAGAAGCCATGTCTCGTCGAGCTCGTGAATTGACAGTAGATCAGGCCGCATTAGTCGGGGCGGTCAGAAAGGTCGCTCGGCAGCGATCGAAAATCAACACCGACTATGTGATGGCGATTCTTCGGGCGCGCGAAGAGGGCGCGACTTTCGGGGCGATCGCCGAGGCGGCCGGCACCTCCTCGCAGGCGGTGCAGGAGATCGTGCGTCGGCACGGACCGGTCAAGCGCAGCGAACCGAAATCGGAGGTCGCAGACCCCGTCTGAGCCCGGAATCAAGGGGTCGAGGCAAGAAGCATCGACTCCCCGGACCTTCATTCTTCCCGCGCTCGAACAGGGGCGGTGATCCATCGGCGAGATGGGGTCACCGCCCTTGTGTATTGCATGGGCGGTACCTGACCGTTGTATGGCCGATTCTCGGAGCCGTTCGGCGACAGGAATTTTCATTGTGCTGACAATGGGGCAGGTGGTGTGTAATGACGGGAACCGGCAGTTCGGCCCATATGGATAATCATGTTTTGATTCGCTCGATCTGTCGATGCGAAACTGAAGTTCCCCGCGACCGACACCGGCAGCTGCGGGCGGGTTCGTGGGCAGGTCAATTGGTGAGCTCCCACGGCATGATGCGGCTATCAGCGGCTTAGATACAAGAACGACATACTCGCCGCAGTATTGCAGTCTTGTTACAGGCGGACCGGTTGTTCACGCCCCGATAGCGGGCGTTCGGCTGCACCGCGGGTCCGGGGCGTTCGGCGTGCGGCCGACCGGACTCCGGACCCGCAGGCGTGGTGAGAGGCGTCTTGTCTAGAGTGGCGATATGAACTCCGAGCCCGAATCACTGCCCGCTGAGATCGTCGACCTTCCCCTCATTCGCATCGCGTCCGACCTGTCTGTCATGGCCTGGGAGCAGATGCTCGCCTGGAGGTCACTGCTCGGAGCGAGCCTCGATGCGCGGGTCGTCGACACGAAGACCTCGCCGAACGACCTCGTCACCAAGGCCGATGCGCAGATCGAGGCACTCGTCCGCGGGTACCTCTCGCGGGTCAGGCCCCACGATCTCATGGTCGGCGAGGAGGGGGCGGACGCACTCGACCCGGTCGAATTCTTCTCGGCCGATATCCTTCGCCGGCTCCATGCCTACGATGCCGAGGCGCGGCTGCTCGCCGACCTCAGCGACGACGGCCCGGCGCTGGAGTGGCATGTCGACCCCATCGACGGAACCGTGAATTATGTCCGGAACATCGAACACCATGCTTTCTCTGTCGGTGTCTGCGAGAAGCCGGACACCGATCCCGGTCTCGGTCTCGGCGGCTGGCGCATCGGGCTCGTTGCCTCACCGGGGCTGGGTGCCACTTGGCTGGCGGCCGAGGGCCTCGGCGCCTACCGGGTCGAGGGTCGACTGGCCGACTACGGAACGGCCGCCTCGGCGAATATTCCCGCCCGCCGGCTGCGGGGTACGCCGAGCGGGCTGTCCGGACGGCTGCTCGCCACCGGGTTCGCCTACACCGGGAACAATCGCGGCCCACAGCTGGCCAAACTCGAGAACCTTATGAGCGGTTACGACGATCTCCGGCGCTGCGGCGCGGCCTCCATCGACCTGTGCATGGTCGCCGAAGGCCGCGTCAACGGCTACGCCGAACGGGGCCTGGGCATCTACGACTACGCCGGCGGTGCGGTCATCGTCGAAGAGGCAGGACTCAAGGTCAGCCGCGGGGGAGCAGGCGGTCCGACCGCCGCAGCCGACGCCCAGGCCGAGGTCGATCGGCTCGTCGCCGCCATCTGAACCGACCTCGCCCCGCCCGCGCCGGCCGAGCCGCGCTGGGCTCTCTGCGCCGCAAACCGCTCATCAGGTGTGATGCAGATAACGTCATATTTCTTTGACTTTATTTTCAAAGCATAGGCTAAGCTTACTTTCAGTGTGTGCACACGTTTCTCTGATTCGTTCATCCCAGGAAGTAGGACCCCATGGTTTCGACTCGCCTTCAACTGAGCGCCCTGGCAGGCGTTGTCGCTCTTGCTCTGGCCGGCTGCGGCTCCTCTGATTCCGATTCGGCACAGGCCGACGGCGCTGACACCACGATCGAGGTCGAAGACAACAACGGCAAACAGACCGTTGACTCCCCGCCGGAGTCCGTCGTCGCCACCGACAACCGCACGTTCCAAACTCTCAGCGACTGGGGCGTCGAACTCAGCGGCGGAGCCGTGTCCCTCATGAGCGACGACCTCGACTACACGAAGGACGAGTCGATCCTCGACCTCGGCAACCACCGCGAACCCGACCTCGAGAAGGTCGTCGAAGCCAAGCCCGACCTCATCATCAACGGCCAGCGCTTCGCCCAGTTCCACGACGATCTGGCCAAGCTCGCCCCTGAGGCGGTCGTGCTCGAACTCGATCCCCGCGACGACGAGGACTTCGACGACGAGCTGCGCCGTCAGACCACGGTGCTCGGCGAGATCTTCGGCAAGCAGGACGAAGCGAAGAAGCTCGTCGATGATTTCGACGCTTCCATCGACCGCGCCAAGTCCGCCTATGACGGTGATGACAAGGCCATGGGGCTGATCACCTCGGCCGGTGACATCGGCTATGCCGCTCCCTCGGTCGGACGCACCGTCGGGCCCGTGTTCGACATCCTCGACCTCGCCCCGGCCCTCGAGGTCGAGGACGGCACCGAGGACCATCAGGGCGACGATGTCTCCGTCGAAGCGATCGCGAAGTCGAACCCCGACCTCATGATCGTCCTCGACCGTGATGCCTCCTTCGCGCCGGAGAAGCGCGATGAGGGCTCGGCCCCGGCCGCCGAGGTGCTCGAGGACTCCGAGGCGCTCAAGGACGTCCCCGCGATCAAGGACGAGAAGATCGTGTACTTCCCCGAGGACACCTACCTCAACGAGAGCATTCAGACCTACACGGAGTTCTTCAACGACTTCGCTGAGAAGCTCGAAGACCAGAAGTGATGACCATCGCCGAGGCGGCCCGACGTCGGAAGGACTCCCGAGGCAACCGGCCGGATGAGTCTCCACGTGGGGCCGCCTCGGCGAAGGGACCCCTCTTCGGATGGCCGCTGCTGCTGGGCGTCCTCGGGGTCGCCCTCCTGCTCGCGGTCTCGCTGTTCACCGGTGTCTACGACATCTTCGGCGGTGACGGCGGTGCTCAGATGTTCCAGATCACGCGGATTCCGCGCACCATCGCCCTCGTCCTGGCCGGAGCGGCCATGGCGATGTGCGGGCTGGTCATGCAGCTGCTCACCCAGAACCGCTTCGTCGAACCGACGACGACCGGCACCACCGAATGGGCGGGCCTCGGGCTCATGCTCACCGTCATCGTCTACCCCGATGCCTCGATCGTCGCGCGGATGGTCGGAGCGATCATCGCCGCCTTCGTCGGCACCCTCGTGTTCTTCCTCTTCCTCCGGCGAGTGTCACTGAAATCCTCGCTCATCGTGCCCATCGTCGGCATCATGCTCGGCGCCGTCGTCGGTGCCGTGTCGACCTTCGTCGCCGTTCAGACCGATATGCTGCAGAGCCTGGGCATCTGGTTCGCAGGCAGCTTCACCTCGATTCTGCGCGGCCAGTACGAGACCCTGTGGATCGTCGCGGCCGTCGTCGTCGCGATCTTCATCCTCGCCGACCGCTTCACCGTGGCCGGCCTGGGCAAGGAGATCGCCACGAACGTCGGCCTCAACTACAACCAGATCCTGCTGCTGGGAACCGTCTTCGTCGCCGTCGCCACAGGCGTGGTCACCGTCGTCGTCGGCAACCTGCCGTTCCTCGGACTCATCGTGCCCAACATCGTCTCACTCGTCCGCGGCGACGACCTGCGCTCGAATCTGCCGTGGGTGTGCCTGCTGGGCATCGCCATCGTCACTGTCTGCGACCTCATCGGTCGGATCATCGTCATGCCCTTCGAAGTCCCCGTCTCCCTCATCCTCGGCGTCGTCGGCGCTGCCGTGTTCGTCGCCCTGCTGCTGCGTCAGCGGAAGGTCGGGTGAGTGCCGTGCGCGCAAAGGACGAAATCCCCGCAGACCCCATGACGAACACCGACGCCGAGGCGGCCGGCCGGGCCGCTGCGGACGTGCGGGACGGTGAGCCGCCTCGGCGAGGTTCCGCCGCTGCTCAGGGTGCCTCTGCTCAGCGTGCGTCCGGACCGCTGCCGACGGCCAGGTCGGTGCGCCGATATTGGACGATGATCATCGTCCTCGCGCTCGCCTCGGCGGGTATCGCCGGCGGCATCCTGGCGTGGGACAATCCCATGCCCATCAACGACCCCGGCTTCTGGCTGATCGCGAAGCTGCGGCTGACGAACCTCGTCGTCATCGTCATGGTGGCACTGTGCCAGTCCTTCGCGACCGTCGCCTTCCAAACGGTGACGAACAACCGGATCATCACGCCCTCGATCATGGGATTCGAGTCCCTGTACGTGGCGATCCAGACCTCGGCGATGTACTTCTTCGGGGTCACCGCGATCGTCGAACTCAAGGGGCTCGTCCCATTCGTCGTCCAACTGGCGCTCATGGTCGGGCTGTCGCTGGCACTCTACGGGTGGCTGCTGTCCGGTCGGCACTCGTCGGTGGCACTCATGCTGCTCATCGGCGTCGTCATCGGCGGGGGACTGGGCTCGGTCGCGACATTCATGCAGCGGACGCTGACGCCGAGCGAATTCGACATCCTCTCCGCACGGCTCTTCGGATCGATCTCGAACTCGGATTCGAGCTACCTGCCGGTGTCGATCCCACTGTGCGTGCTCGCGTGCCTCGGCCTCTACCTCAGCTCGTCGCGGTTGAACGTGCTCGCGTTGGGTCGGGATATGACGAGCAACCTGGGGCTGAACTTCAAGGGCGAACTGCTCAAAGTGCTCTTCTTCGTGTCCATCCTCATGGCGGTGTCCGTGTCGATGATCGGCCCGATGGTCTTCCTCGGATTCCTCGTCGCGATGCTCGCCTACCAGTTCGCCGACACCTATGACCACAAGCGGCTCTTCCCGATGGCGGCCCTCATCGGGTTCGTCGTCCTGGGTGGAGCGTATTTCGTCATGAAGAACATCTTCTACGCCGAGGGGGTCGTGTCGGTCATCATCGAGATCGTCGGCGGCGGCGCCTTCCTGCTTGTCATCCTGCGAAAGGGGCGCCTGTGATCACGCTGGACTCGGTCCGCAAATCCTACAGCGACGAGGTCTCGATCGGGCCCGTCGACCTGCAGATCCCGGCCGGAGGAGTGACCGCTCTGGTCGGCCCCAACGGCGCCGGAAAGTCGACGCTGCTGACGATGATCGGCCGGTTGCTGGGCTTGGACTCGGGGTCGATTTCGGTGGCCGGTTTCGACGTCAGTTCGACGAAGTCGAAGGACCTGGCGAAGATCGTGTCCATCCTGCGTCAGGAGAACCACTTCATCACCCGTCTGACGATCAGGCAGCTCGTCGGGTTCGGGCGCTTCCCGCATTCGCAGGGGCGTCTGACAACCGCCGATGAGGAGATCATCTCCCAGGCCATCGACTTTCTCGAGCTCGGTGAACTGGAGAACCGGTTCATCGACGAGCTCTCCGGAGGGCAGCGGCAGCGGGCCTATGTGGCGATGGTGTTGGCGCAGGACACCGACTATGTGCTGCTCGACGAACCGCTGAACAACCTCGACATGAAGCGGTCCGTGCAGATGATGCAGCACCTGCGCCGAGCCGCGGCCGAGATGGGCCGGACCATCGTCATCGTCCTCCACGACATCAACTTCGCCGGTCACTACGCCGACCACATCTGCGCGGTGAAGGACGGCGAGGTCGTCGAGTTCGGCACTCCCGAGAAGATGATGACCGCCGAGGTGCTGTCCGGGGTGTTCGACACCCCGGTCGAAGTCATCGACGGTCCGCGCGGGCCGCTGGCCGTTTACTACTGACACGTTCGGCCGGTCTGGCCGGTTAGCTGGCTGGTGGCTGGTGGCTGGTGGCTGGTGGTTGGGTGGGGCGATCCACAGCGGGGCGGAGTGTCACCCGGCGTCGGACGGCGACGGGACGGAACGTCACCCTGCAGCGGGCCGCACCGTCACCCAACGACGGACGGCGACGACGAGCGTGGTGACGAGGCCGATGATGAGGAGCCCGTCGGCGGCGATGTAGAACAGGTGCAGGGCCGATCCGCCGTCGTCGGTGCCGGCGAGCACGGCATTCGTGCGTTCATTGAGCAGGGGGCGGATGACGATGACCTTGATGATGAGGATGCCGATGAGACCGCTGGTCAGGGCTCGATAGACACGGTCGACACCGGTCTTCAGCATCGCCCACAGCAGGATCACCGCGATGACGAGCTCCACCCAGTTCATCGCCCCGAAGACCAGACGCCCGATGCCCAGCCCCAGCGGAATCGTGATCCCCGGGGCGGTGAACTTCAGCGGCGCCTCGATGAGCGAGATACCGATGATGAGCCCGAGCCACACCGCCGGCAGAAGGATGCGTGCTCCCGCCGCGAGCCGGGTGTCCTGAGTGCTGAAGAAGTTGGCCATGCCCAGCATTCTACTCCCGGTAGAAAGGCTGCTCGTGGGGGAGCTGAGGCGGCACTTAGACTGGTGCCCATGCGTCTGTTCTCCAACGCCGTTGTGCGCACCTTTGCGCCCGCCGCTCGCCCCGACAGTGCCGATCCCCACCCGGACGATGCCGCTCGCCCGGACGAATCCACTCACCCCGCGACCGCCGGCCACCCGGATAATGCCGCCCACTCCGACGATACCCGCCCATCCGTCGCACCCGATGCGATCCTCGTCGACGGTGAGACCATCGTCGCCGTCGGCACCCGGGCCGAACTCCTCGACATCGCCGCCGCGGAATCGTCGACGACGGCGGCGCTCGCCTCGGCGGGCGGGGTCGGAGCGACCACGGTCATCCCCGGCCTCGAAATCGACGAGATCGACTGCGGCGGGCAGGTCATCCTCCCCGGATTCGTCGACGGGCACATGCACTCGATCATGTACGCCGATTCCCTGACTGACCTCGACCTGTCCCAGACGAAATCCCTCGCCGAGGCGGTCGCGGCCATCCGTGAACGCGCTGATTCCCTCCCGGTGGGCTCCTGGGTGGTCGGCTCCGGTTGGGACCTCAACAAATGGGACGACCCGAGCTACCCCGACAAGGCGCTCCTCGACACCGAGGTGCCCGATCACCCCGTGGCCATGTGGTCACTCGATCTGCACACCCTGTGGGTCAACGCCCACGCACTCGAGATCGCCGGCATCGACTCGACGACCCAGGACCCGTCGGGCGGCAGTTTCGTGCGCGACGGTGAAGGGCAACTCACCGGCCTGGTGCGCGAGGATGCCACCGATCTCGTCGCCCGATTCATTCCCGAACCCAGCCGCGAGGAACAGGTCGAACGGCTGGCCGTCACACAGAAGCTGTTCCTGTCCCAGGGCCTGACCGGCATCCACGACTTCGACGGCATCGCCGCGACGCTGGGGTGGAACGACCTGCGGGAAGCCGACCGGCAGGACATGCGGGTGACGCTGTACCTGCGCGGCCCTGAGCTGCCATGGGCGATCGAAACCGGGTGGCACACCGGTGACGGTGACGACTGGCTGCAGTGCGGCGGACTCAAGCTCTTCTCCGACGGGGCGCTCGGCTCGCACACTTCGCATATGTCCTCACCTTTCCCCGAAACAGACGGGGACACGGAGAACTTCGGCATCGCACAGATGACCGAGGACGAGCTCTTCGACCAGGCTCGGATCGCCACCGAGGCGGGAATCTCCGTGGCCGTCCACGCTATCGGCGACCAGGCGAATCACCATGTGCTCGGAGTCTTCGAACGTCTGCGCGAGACCACCCGTGCCGCCGAAGAGCGTTTCGGTCGGACCATGCGCCACCGTGTCGAACACGCCCAGTTCATCCAACCGGGCGACGTCGCCCGGTTCGCCGAATACGGGGTGGTCGCTTCGATGCAGCCACGGCACTGCATCTCCGATCTCCATCTGCTCCACCTCGTCGACGAGTCCGCGCAGCTGGCCGCCTATGCTTGGCCGGATCTGCTCGATGCGGGTGCGCATGTGGTGTTCGGCTCCGACGGCCCGGTCGAACCGGCGAACCCGTTTGCCGCGATCTATGCGGCGATGACCAGGGCGAACATCTCAGGGGACGCATCGACGAGCTTTCAGCCCGCGCGTCGGCTCAGTGCCCCCGAGGCCATCCGTCTGCACACGCAGGGGCCGGCGTTCGCCGCCGGTCTGGAAGCGCGGCGCGGCTATCTGGCACCGGGCATGGACGCCGATTTCATCGTCGTCGACACGGATCCGTGCGCGGCCGACGGGCTCAACGCCGACTCCTGCCGGGCCGACGGGTTCAACGCCGACTCCTGTGCGGCCGAAGGGGTGAGCGCCGAGGCGACAGTGCAGGGAACATCGACACGACCGGATCGGGCGGAGGTCGACGGAACCGACGGGCTCCTCGGCTACGATTCCGAAGAAGCCCTGTTCGCCCACGCCGAGGCGATCCGCGACACCCGTGTCGCGCTCACCGTCGTCGGCGGCGAGATCAAATACGAAGCCTGACCGCTGGCCCGGCCGCCCACGCCGAAACCGGCCCCGCCCGGCCGGGCCACTGATTCGGCCAGGCCGAAACCGGCCCCGGCCGCTGACCGTGAAGGATCCCCGCTCATGCCTCGTTCGTTTCTGGCTCAGGCTCTCAAGGTCGATGAGGCCACCCCGGATACCCGCAGCCGCGAAGTCGACTTCCTCCGCGCGGCCGCGATCACCGTCGTCGTCCTCGGGCATTGGACGATCATCGCCGTCAGCGTCGGCGGCGGCATCAACCCGCATGGTCTGCTCGATCAAGCCCGTTGGACGCACCCGCTGACCTGGGTGTTCCAGGTGATGCCGATCTTCTTCCTCGTCGGCGGCTACTCCAACGCTCTGTCGTGGCGCTCGGCGAGGCGGCGGAACATCGGATATGCCGAATGGCTGCGAGCTCGCCTGCGCCGCCTCGGCCTGCCGCTCATCCCGCTGCTGCTCGTGTGGTTGGCTACCTGCGTCATCGCCGTGGCCGCCGGGGCCGAGCCCGGGGCCGTGCAGCTGGCCTCCCAGATGGCGTTGGTGCCGACCTGGTTCCTCGCCGCGTACCTGCTCGTCGTCATCGTCGCCCCACCCTGCCTGATCCTGTGGGAGAAATGGGGATGGTGGTCGATCATCGTCGGCATCGGCCTCGCCGGAGTCATCGACGTCATCAGCATCGCCACCGAGAGCACACTCGCCGGCTACCCGAACTACCTGCTCGTGTGGGCGAGTTTCCACCAGTTCGGCTACGCCTGGCTCGACGACCGCCTGACCAGCCTCAAACGCTGCGCGGCGCTCTTCGCCATCGGCGCGATCGGCCTCGGGCTCCTCGTCGGATTCGGCCCCTACCCGGTGTCGATGATCACGGCAGGCACCGATGCCATCTCGAATTCCTCGCCGACCCGCGTGACCATGGCCTTCCTCGGCATGGCCCAGGCCGGCATCGTCCTCATGCTGAGGCGCCCACTGGCGGCACTGCTGCGCAGCCCCGGTCTGTGGTTCGTCACCGTTATGGTCAATCAGCGCATCATGACCTGGTTCCTCTGGCACCTGACCGCGCTCACGGCACTGGCCAATGTCCTCATCGGCCTTGACGCCGACGCTGTGCTGCCCGAACCGCTGACCGGGATCTGGTGGCTGACCCGGCCGCTGTGGGCCATCGCGCTGCTGGCGATCACCGGAGTGCTCGTGGCGATCTTCGGTCGCTTCGAATCACCGCAGCCCGACGACCGTCCCGCACCCCCGACATGGATGCCGATCGCCGCTTCGGCCGCGATCTGCGCGGGCCTGGCGATCATGGCCGATACCGGGATGGTCGACGGGCACGGTGTGACCTGGATCTGGCCGCTGCTGCCGATCGTCGGCATGCTCGCCTTCGGCGTCGTCCGCCTGCCCGGCCGGCGGACCGCCGAGGACTGAGCACAATGAGACTGACTTCGCCGAGGCGGGCCCGAACGTCGCCCCGCCTCGGCGAATCTCAGATGTGGCGGCCGCCGGAGATCTCGGTGACCGTGCCCGTGAGGTAGCTGGACAGGCCCGAGGCCAGGAACAGCACCACCGAGGCGACCTCCTCGGGTTCACCGGCACGCCCCAGTGGAATGTCGGCGAGCTTCGAATCGATGGCGTGCTGGGGCATGGCCGCGGTCATCGCGGTGTTGATGAAGCCGGGCTGGATCGCGTTGATGCGGATGTTCTTGAACGCGACCTCCTTCGACACGGCCTTCGTCATGCCGACGATTCCGGCCTTCGCCGCCGAATAGTTCGACTGTCCGGGGTTGCCGACCTTGCCGCTGATCGAGGACACGTTGATGATCGACCCGCCGCGGTCCTGTTCGCGCATGAGCGCCGTGGCGACCTTGAGGCCGTTCCAGGTGCCGCGCAAGTGGACGGAGATGACGTCGTCGAACTCTGCCTCGGTCATCTTCCGGATCGTCGCGTCGCGGGTGATGCCGGCGTTGTTGACCCAGATGTCGACGCCGCCGAAGATACTGGTGGCCGCCTCGGCGAGTTTCTCGACGGCATCGAGGTCGGACACATTGCACACGACCCCGGCCGCGGAGCCCTCACCGCCGAGTTCGGTCACGGCCGCCTGCAGGTTCTCTTCATTCATATCGCCGAGGACGACCTTCGCGCCCGAGTCGACGAGGCTGCGGGCCATCGCCAGGCCGAGCCCCTGCCCGCCGCCGGTGACGACGGCGACCTTCCCGGTCAGCAGGCCGGGAACGGCGGTGACCCCGCCGGTTTCGGTGACGGTGATGCCGGTGCTCGCTGCGGTGGTGGATTCGGTCATGGTGATTCCTTTCGTCAGAGACGGGCTCGATCAGAGGTTGAACTGGGGCTTGTGCGCGCCGCCCAGCAGCTGCCGGGCGACGACGACGCGCTGGACTTCGGAGGTGCCTTCGTAGATGCGGAACAGCCGGGCGTGACGGTAGAAGCGTTCGACCGCGGATTCGCGCATGTAGCCCATTCCGCCCTGGATCTGCACGCCCTTGTCGGCGATGCGGGCGAGTGCTTCGGAGGCGAAGAGCTTCGCCGAGGAGGGGCCGAGCTTGCGATCGGTGCCTTCGTCCCAGCGCTGTGCGGCCGAGAGCACGAGTGACTTCGCTGCGGCGGTGTCGGTGTAGATATCGGCGAGCATCGCCTGGACGAGCTGGAAGCGAGCGATGGGCTCCCCGCCCTGTTTCGCCTCGGCGGCGAAGCGGACGGATTCGTCGAGGATGCGGATGGACTGGCCCACGCAGATCGCGGCGATGTGCAGCCGGCCCTTGTTCAGTGAGGCCATGGCCGCGTAGAAGCCCTTCTCCTCTTCACCGCCGATGAGGTTGGCAGCGGGCACGCGGACATCGTCGAAGAAGATCTCCGAGGTCCAGGCGCCCGCCTGACCCATCTTGTGGTCGTGCGGGCCGACGGTCACACCCTCTGCCGTGGTGGGCACGAGGAAGACGGAGATGCCCTTCGACCCGGTGGCGTTCGGGTCGGTGCGGGCGAAGACCATGAGCACGTCGGAGGCCTCGGCGTTGGTGATGAAGCGCTTGGAGCCGTTGATGATGTAGTCGTCGCCGTCGCGCACGGCCTTCGTCCGCAGGCCCGAAGGATCGGAACCGGCCTCGGATTCGGTCAGCGCGAAGGACGCGACGACCTCGCCGGAGGCCAGGCGGGGCAGCCATGCGGACTTCTGTGCGTCGGTGCCGTAGTTGACGAGCACCTGCCCGGCGATGCCGTTGTTCGTGCCGAACAGCGACCGGAACGACGGCGTCGTGTAGCCGAGTTCCATGGCCAGGAGGGCATCCTGTTCGGCGTTGAGTCCGAGGCCGCCGTACTCCTCGGGCAGAGCCCAGCCGAAGAGGCCCATCTCGGCGGATTCTCTGATGATCGCCTCGGGGAACGCGTCCTCGTCCTCGACCTGCGTCTCGAGCGGAACGACCTTCTCGCGGACGAATTCGCGAACTGCGGCGAGGATGTCATCGAGTTCTGTGGTGTCCATGAGTGTGTCTCCTTCGAACGGTGGTCGCTGCGGTGCGGGTGTGTGGAGCTGCTGGTGTGCCGGGTGGGGTGCGGTCTAGAGGGTGTCGAGCCAGTCGCGGATGCGGTCGGAATCGGCACCGAGTTCGGGTGGGGCGAGATCGTAGGAGACCTCGGACTTCGACAGGGTGATCGGATTGCGCACCGTCGGGATGATGCGCTCGCCGCTGCCGGTCTCCACGACAGGTTCGAGACCGAGACTCTTCGCATGTTCGACGCCTTCGGCGATCGTATTGATCGGGGCGCAGGGCAGGCCCGCGGCCGAGAGCTTGTCGAACCATTCCTGTGCGGTGTGGGCTTGGAGGGCCTCGAGCAGCTCGGGTTCGAGGGCGTCCCGGTTCGCGTTGCGGTTCTTCGCGGTGGCGAACCGCGCATCGTCGCACCAATCGGGTCGTCCGACCACCTCGGCGAGGATGGCGAACTGGCCGTCATTGGCCGCGGCGATGATGAGCTCACCGGATTTCGCGGCCATCGGCTGATACGGGTACAGGCTCGGGTGGGCGTTGCCCATCCGGGTCGGAGTGACACCCGCGGCGGCATAGGCGCCGGACTGGTTGACCAGGCCGGACATGGCCGAGGACATGAGGTTGGTCTCGACGAGCTGGCCCTCGCCGGTCAGCGTCTTGTGTGCGACGGCGGCGAGGACGCCAATCGTGGTGTGCAGTCCGGTGATGACGTCGAAGACAGCGACTCCGGCGCGGTAGGGCGATCCTTCGGGGCTGCCGGTCACCGACATGAAACCCGACAGTGCCTGCATGAGCAGATCGTAGCCGGGAAGCGGATTCCGCGGGCCGAGCCCCGTGACCGAGGCGAAGATGACGTCCGGATTGGACTCCGTGACGCCGTCGTAGTCGAGTGCGAACTTCTTCAGACCGCCCGGTTTGAAATTCTCGACGATGATGTCGGCACGGGCCGCCAGCTTCTGAGCGACCTGGAGATCTTCGGCGTCGGCGAAGTCGAGGACGATGTCGTACTTGTTGCGGTTGACCGACAGGTAATAGGTGGCATCGTCGTCGCGCACCGGCGGCGCCCAATGTCGGGTGTCATCGCCCTTGGGCCCTTCCACCTTGATGACCGTCGCCCCGAGGTCGGCGAGCATCATCGTCGAGTAGGGGCCGGCGAGGACGCGGGAGAAATCGACGACGAGCTGCCCCGACAGCGGCCCGGACCCGTCGCGGGGGAGGAACTCCTCGAGGCGGTCGTGGGCAGGGTCGTGGGCAGGGGAGCGGCGGTGATCGTCTGCGGCGGTGGTCGACTGCTCCATCGGCGAATGTCTTCCCGTCTGTCGTGGTCTGGCGGAACCGGCCGCGATCGGCGTTCGGGCGGCGCCGAGTTGCAGCCGGCCGCGATCGGTGTCCGGGCGGCGCCGGTGCGGCGCTGGGGCCGCACTGATATGTGGCTCTGCGACGTCTGTGGCGTGTGTTCGGCCTCATCGTATAACGCAAACAGTAATAATGTACATGCATTACTGCTGATTAGAGTATTGACGGTGTGCTGGTCAGGAGTCGCTCGGGAGTCTGAGCGGGCTCCGGCAAGAGTCCGTCTGGTCAGGGGGTACGGCAGACCCGGGAGCCCGGCGGCCCAGGGAGTGGACCGATTCCGACCGCCTCGGGCGCGGTCGACCGCGAATCAGGGCGGCCAGCTCCAGGGGGAATTCGCAGGTGATTCGTATGATGAATGTGTGGACGAACAACCGAGCCTGACCGAACAGCGAGTTCTGCTGGTGCCTGGGACGCTGATGTCGGCGAAGTCATACGACGCTGTGAGGGCCCATGCCGATCTTCGCGCCGACGGGCTCGACGTCGACGGCGTCGAGTGGATGCTCGACGTTCCCCACTGCGACATCCCTCGTGCAGCAGACTGTGTGGCAGAGAGGATCCGGGGCGGCACAGGGCCGGCGATCCTCGTCGGCCATTCGACCGGCGGCACCATCGCCGCGGTCACGGCACTCAACCACCCTGAGCTGGTCTCCGGGCTGGTTCTCATCAACTCGGGTCCGAATATGATCGGTCACGGCGCTGTGGGCCAGATCCTTCAGACACTGCGCGAGAGCCCGACCGACGAGGTGTGGGAGCGCTTCGCGCTCAAGAACGTGGCGCCGGGAGCGCCTCGGCGCTGGATCGACGACATGATCGAGTTCAGCAGGCGCGCCGGAGCCGCTACGGCGGCCTCGATCCTGCGCAGTCAGGCGCAATTGGACCTGCTCGCCAGTGGTCAGTCGAGCGATCTGGTGGTCGAGGTGCTGCACGGCAGGCTCGATGAGAAGCGGACTCCGGCCAACGCCGAGGAGTGGGAGCGCGTCTTCCCGAACGCTGCGGTCACAGTGATCGACGACTGCGGGCATTCTCCGCACTTGGAGGCGCCGAGCCAGGTGGTCGCGGCCGTTCGCCGTGTCGTCGGGACTCTGCAGCGGACCGGCGTCTGAGCCGCGGGCCCCGGTGCGGGGTTCAGCTGCGTCTGTGACGATCCAGGGTCGAGGAGAGCAGCTGCTTCATCCCCTCGGCGTACCGTGCGGCCATCATCCGCTGCGCCGCGACCGAAAGCGGGGAGAAGGCTCGGAGCAGCGGATGCCCGGGAGCGGAATCCGAGGTGATGCTCAAGATGGTTCACTCCTCCATTGTCCCCGCGGTCGGCGCCGGGCCCGTTCGAGCATGCGCCAGGTTCTCCTTGTCTTCGGTCGCAGACCTGCATACGATGAGACCAGGTCACTGAACGAACGCTCGCTTCACTGCGAGGGCCGCTCGTCGTCTACGGGAACATTGGAGTTCATCTATGTCAGATCGCACCGAAACCTCGCCCCGCTCGGGCCGCCGCTTCGAGGGACAGGTCGCCCTCGTCACCGGAGCCAGCCGCGGAATCGGGTTGGGCATCGCGCAGCGTCTCAACGACGAAGGCGCCACGGTCGTCCTCACCGCCCGCAAGCCCGAGGCGCTGCAGGAGGCGGTCGCGCAGTTCCCTGAAGGCTCCGCGATCGGCATCGCCGGCAAATCCGACGACCCGGCGCACCGAGCGGAGGTCTTCGACACGATCGCCCAGAAGTTCGGCCGTCTCGACGTGCTCGTCACCAACGTCGGCATCAACCCCGTCTACGGTCCGCTCATCGACCTCGACCTCGACGCCGCTCGCAAGATCCTCGATGTCAACGTGCTCGGCACCCTCGCATGGGTCCAGGGAGCCGTCCACCACGAGAAGCTGGGATTCCGCGAGAACAAGGGCCGGATAGTGAGCATCTCCTCGGTCGCAGGTGAGCGCCCGAGCCCAGGCATCAGCTTCTACGGCATCTCCAAGGCCGCCGTCTCCCATCTGACGAGGTCCCTGGCCGTCGAGCTCGGGCCCGATATCCGCGTCAACGCCGTGGCGCCGGCCGTGGTCAAGACGAACTTCGCCACCGCCCTCTACGAAGGACGCGAGGAGGAAGTTGCCTCGGCGTATCCCGTCAAGCGCCTCGGCACGCCCGAGGACATCGCCGCGGCCGTGGCCTACTTCGCCTCGGCCGATGCCGACTGGATCACCGCCCAGGTGCTCACCGCCGACGGTGGCGTCATCACCGCCGGCGGCAGCGCCTGACACACGGGCGCCTGACGGCGGGGCTTCCGACGGCGGGGCGTCTGACGGCGCGGACAGCGCCTGAGGCCGCCGTTGCCGGGTCGCGGAGGCACTGAAGACTCAAGCAGTGGTCGCAATCGGATACTTTCAAGGGCTGAAATGTATCCGATTGCGACCATTTCTCTCTGTGGCTGACAGCTGCGAGGGTCAATTCATCGGCGAGTCCGCAAGCTCTTGCTTCGTCAAGCTCTTGCTTCGTCGTACTCGGCCGGCAGTCCGGTTTCTCCGCCGGCAGTCCGGTTACTCGGCCGGCAGCCCGGCCGCATGCGCGCAGATCTCGCCGTAGCGTTTCGCCACCCCCGCCGGGTCGAGTTCGCCGTCGGGGCGATACCACTGAGACACGCCCGTGCAGATCGTCGTGATCGCCCGAGACGCATCGCGCGGGTGCTCCGTTGTGAATGTGCCGTCGGCGACGCACTCTTCGAGCACCTCGTCGAGCAGCTTCTGCTGCCGGTCACGGGCGGCGATGTGTGCCTGCCGGTGCTGACCCTGAAGGGCGCGGATCTCGCTGAAGGCGATGAACGCCAAAGCCGACTGGTGGGCGTGGAAGAGCAGCAGGCATTCGACGAGGCGGTCGAACCTCGCCAGCGGGGTCTGCGGACCATCGGCCAAGGCTGCGATGCTGCGTTGCCACAGGTCCTCCATGGCCAGCCGGTCGATCTCGGCGAGAATCGCATGCTTCGACGCGAAGTGATGATAGAGGCCGGGCACCGACAGGCCGGCGGCTCCGGCGAGCTGTCGGATGCTCGTCCCGTGGAATCCTCCGGTGACGAATCGCTCGAGTGCGGCGGCGAGGATCGGCGACAGCAGCGGTGTGTCGTAGTTACGCCAGTGGGTCGCGGATGTGTCGCTCACGAGTCGTCCTTGCTCATCAATTGCATCGTCTGAAGTCATCTCTAATCTACGGGCAAATCAGCGGGGAGATGCCCAGGGGATCCCCGAATAGGTGCCCCGCAATCCTCGCACAGGCTTCCGCCTGATCGTCGCGACTGATTCGCGCCCAGCTGGTCGACCACACGCCCGCCTAGTCGACCATGCGCTTGCCCCGTCCGCCACGTGTATGCCCGCTCGGTCGCCTCTTGCGCCCGAAACGTTTCGTGACCTACGATACATTCAACACCGAGCGAGCGATCGGTCGGGCGGGTTAAAACGCTAAATGAGCACCTCCTGCCCGAGTACGACGAGGTACGAAGGACGGACACCTGATGGCAGTCGAAGACACCGCTTCCACGGCACATGTGTGGACGCGAATCTATCCCGCCGGAGTCGGCCAAGACCCGGAGATCCACGACGAATCCGCAGCCCATGCGTGGCGCGCCCGTGTCGCGGCTTCACCCGACCAGCGTGCCGTCCTCTACCGCGGTCGAACCTTCACGACTTCCGACATCGATCGCGAAGCCGAAGCGCTGGTCAGCGGATTCCTCGCCCGCGGTCTGCACAAGTCGTCGATCATCGGCATCTACCTCCAGAACGTCCCGCAGTTCGCCGTGGCACTGCTGGCGGCGTGGAAGATCGGCGTCATCCCCCTCGTCCTCAACCCGATGTACCGCGGCCGCGAACTGCGCGCACTCATCGACGATTCGGCCGCCTCGGCGATCATCTGCGACAAAGGCGACCTCGACCAGGTCCGGACAACGCTGACCGGCAGCTCCGTGACCTGGGTGCTCACGACGAACGATGACGAATACGCCGGCGACACCACCGTCACCTCGACCGATGCAAGCGCGACCCCCGCAACGTCCACCGGCGCCGAGGCGGCCGATCCCGAACCCGGAATCACCGTCGAGGCGTGGTCCGACGTCCTCGCAGCCCACCGCGCCGACGCAGGGACCCACCGCGCTGACCTGCTGCCCGGCCTCGACGATGCCGGCCTGCTCACCTATACGTCCGGGACCACCGGCCCGGCCAAGGGGGCGATCGCCACCCACCGCAACATCCTCGCCGTGGCACGTTCGTACGGGGCGTGGATGAGCCTCGGCGAGGGTGACGTCATGCTCGCGATCGCCCCGCTCTTCCACATCACCGGAGCCGTGGCGTGTGCAGCGACCTCACTCATCCACCCGATCACGCTCGACTTCATCGGCCGCGTCAGTGCGGAGAAGATCGTCACGGCCATGCGTGAAGACGAGGTGACCGTGACGATCGGGTCGATCACCGTCTACAACGCTCTGCTCGAACACGAGACCGCCACCGCCGACGACCTCAGAAGCGTCCGCTACCTCTACTCCGGCGGCGCCCCGGTGCCCCCAGCCACCGTGGAGCGGTTCCGGAACCGATTCGGCCTTTACATCCACAACATCTACGGCATGACAGAAACCGCCTCGGCGGTCATCGGTGTCCCACCGAACACCGAGGCACCCGTCGACCCTGCCACCGACACCCTGGCCATCGGGGTGCCTTTCCCGGGGCTGGAAGCGCGGATCGTCGACGTCGCCGACGGGTCCGTCATCACCGACACCACCGCCGGCGAACTCGAGCTGCGCGGACCGCAGGTCGCGCCCGGCTACCTCGGCCGAACCGAAGCCAACGAAGCGGCCTTCGATGATGGCTGGCTGCGCACCGGCGACGTCGGTGTCATGGATGGCGCCGGCTGGATCTACCTCGTCGACCGCATCAAGGACCAGATCAACGCCTCCGGCTACAAGGTGTGGCCGCGTGAAGTCGAGGACGTCCTCTACGAACATCCGGCCGTGCTCGAGGCCGCCGTCGTCGGCCAACCTGACGACTACCGCGGCGAAACCGTCGTCGCCTACGTCTCGCTCCGCACCGGTCAGCAGGCCGCCCCCGAGGAGCTCATCGCGTTCACGAAGGAACGCCTGGCCGCCTACAAATACCCGCGCATCGTTCACGTCATGTCCGACCTGCCGAAGACGCATACAGGGAAGATCCAGCGCAGACTGCTGCGCAATTCCGGCACCGAGGCGGCCCCGCAGAACTGAGAACCGTGCCGACGCAGAGGCAGCCCGCCCCGCCGTCACTGACAGGCAACCACCTCCACCGGCCGTGAGCGGCAACCACCGACAGACAACCCGCAACACAGGAGAATCTATGAGCGAACAAGTGACCGGACGCCGTTTCGAGGGCCAGGTCGCCCTCGTCACCGGCGCCAGCCGCGGCATCGGCCTCGGCATCGCGCAGCGTCTGCAGGCCGAAGGCGCGACCGTCGTCCTCACCGCCCGCAAGCCCGAGCCCCTGGCCGAGACCGTCGCTGAGTTCCCCGCCGGCACCGCCGTGGGCATCGCCGGCAAATCCGATGACGCGGCCCACCGCGCCGAGGTCTTCGACACGATCGCCGAGAAGTTCGGTCGCCTCGACGTGCTCGTCACGAATGTCGGCATCAACCCCGTCTATGGGGACACCGCCGAAATCGAGCTCGACGCGGCTCGCAAGATCCTTGAGGTCAACGTGCTCGGAACGCTCGCCTGGATCCAGGGTGCGATCGGCCACGACGGACTGCACTTCAAGGAGAACAAGGGCAGGATCCTGTCCATCTCCTCTGTCGCCGGACAGAACCCGAGCGAAGGCATCGGTATGTACGGCGTCTCGAAGGCCGCCGTCGCCCACCTGGTCAAGACCCTCGCCGTCGAACTCGGGCCCGATATCCGCGTCAACGGCATCGCCCCGGCCGTCGTCAAGACCCGCTTCGCCACCGCCCTCTACGAAGGCAGGGAAGCTGAGGTCGCCGCCGCGTACCCGGTCGGCCGGCTCGGAGCGCCCGAGGACATCGGTGCCGCCGCAGCCTACCTGGCTTCGTCGGATGCCGACTGGATCACCGCCCAGATTCTCACCGCCGATGGCGGACTCATCACAGCAGGAGGCACAGCATGAGCCGGATCCCGGCAGAGGTCGAGCAGCTGCGGTCCCGCACCCGCACGTTCATCCACGAGGTCGTCATCCCGGCCGAGCCCTACCCCGGCGACTACCTCGACGAGGCGGTCCTGGCTGAGCTCAAGGCCAAAGCGAAGGATGCCGGTGTCTTCGCCCCGCATGTGCCCACGGAATGGGGCGGCCAGGGAGTGCCGACCGAATTCTGGTCTCCGATCTTCCAGGAAGCCGGATACTCGCCGATCGGGCCCGCCGTGCTGGGCTGCATGGCACCCGACGAAGGCAATATGCACATGCTCGCCCAGATCGCCACGCAGGAGCAGAAAGAACGCTACCTCGCACCCCTGGCAGGTGGCGATGTGCGGTCCTCCTTCGCGATGACCGAACCCCACCCTGGCACGGGTTCCGACCCCTCGGCACTGACTACTCGCGCAGTGAGAGACGGCGACGACTGGGTCATCACCGGGGACAAGCGGTTCATCTCCGGGGCCGAGCTGTGCAGCTTCTTCATCGTCATGGCCGCCACCGACCCCGAGGATGCCGACGGCTCCGCGACCGACGGCTCCGGTGCCGCGCAGGCGAAGAAGGGCCAGGCGGCTACGATGTTCCTCGTCGATCGGGACACTCCCGGGGTGACGGTCGGTAAGCCGATCCATACCGTCGACCGCACGATCGCCGGCGGCCACCCCTACGTCCACTTCGACGAGGTGCGCGTGCCCGCCTCGGCGATCCTCGGCGAAGCCGGCAAGGGATTCGCCTACGCGCAGGTGCGACTCGCACCGGCCCGGCTCACCCACTGCATGCGCTGGTTGGGATTGGCCCGCCGCGCACTCGACACCGCCCTCGACCGGGCCGAGCACCGTGAAGCCTTCGGCGACATCCTCGCCCGTCAGGGGCTCGCGCAGGAGCTCATCGCACAGTCGGTCATCGACATCGAGACCTCCGATGCGATGATCACGAAGACCGCCGAGGTACTCGACACGGACGCGAAGGAAGCGAACTCCCGGTCCTCCATCGCGAAGGTCTACTGTTCAGAGGCCGTCTACCGCGTCATCGACCGTGCCATCCAGCTCACCGGCGGTGACGGGGTCTCCGACCGGCTGCCGCTCATCCAGTACCTCAATGACGTCCGCCCGTTCCGCATCTACGACGGAGCGACGGAGACGCATAAGTTCGCGATCTCCCGCCGCGCCTCGTCGAAGCGCCGTCGGCAGGTCGCAGCCGGAGCGCCGCGCCTCGACATCGTAGAGGAGGCCCGATGACCGAGAAGCTCATCGACGTCGTCGCCACCGTCGCCGAGGCACGCGCACTGTCGGCTCCTCCGCTGCTCATCGTCGACGTCCTCACCGACTACCTCGACGCCCACGGCATCGGGACCGGCCCCGTCCGCTGGGACCGCATCGGCGAAGGCCAGTCGAATGTCACCTTCCGGATCCGCCGCGATGACATCGACGTGGTGCTGAGACGTGGACCCAGGCCGCCGATTCCGAAATCAACCCATGACATGGTCCGAGAGGCGAAGATCCAGCAGGTGCTGCGCGGCCAGGGCGTGGCGGTGCCGACGATCCACCACGTGTGCGAGGACGAATCGGTCCTCGGCGTGCCGTTCTACGTCATGGATTTCGTGCCGGGCACCGTCGTCACCGACACCCTGCCCGACTTCCTCGCCGAGACGGCCGACCGGCAAGCGCTGAGCGAAGCCCTCATCGACCGCCTCGTCGATCTCCACTCCGTCGACGTCACCGTTCCCGAAGTGGCCGCGCTCGGCCGCCCCGACGGCTACCTGCAGCGTCAGGTGAAGCTGTTCTCTGCCCTGTGGGAGAAGAACACTCAGCGTTCCCTGCCGCAGGTGAGCCGCCTCGGCGAGTGGTTGGCTGCGAACATTCCGGTCACTCAGGCACATGCGGTCGTCCACGGCGACTATCGGGCCGGGAACGCCATGATC
Organism: Brevibacterium sp. FAM 24630; assembly: GCF_049804075.1. Taxonomy (NCBI): domain Bacteria; kingdom Bacillati; phylum Actinomycetota; class Actinomycetes; order Micrococcales; family Brevibacteriaceae; genus Brevibacterium; species Brevibacterium sp. FAM 24630. The sequence goes on along the minus strand of NZ_JBNBZD010000009.1, from coordinate 112,487 downwards.
GCGTCATCCTCGCCGGTGAAGGTGGCGGCGATCCTCGATTGGGAGATGTCGACTCTGGGTGATCCGCTCGCCGATCTCGGATACTTCCTGGCTACGTATACGGATCGCGAGCACACTCGCACGGTCATGGACCTGACCCCCGTGACCGCGGAAGCGGGGTTCCTCAGCCGGGCCGAACTCGCCGCCCGGTATGCGGAGAAGACCGGGCTCGACCTGTCCGTGCTGCCCTGGTATGAAGCCTTCGCCCTGTGGAAGGCGGCGATCTTCAGCGAAGCGATCTACACCCGATGGCTGGCTGGGGAGGCGCCAGCGGCCGGCGGATTCACCGGGGCGTTGGAGACCGGAGTGCCCGAACTCATCGAGGCGGCCGACGCCATCGCAGGCGCCATCGCTTAGAAAAGAGCAGATCAGAGCAGTTCAGAACTACCACCCCGAAGAAGCAGTGGAAAGGAAGCCATGACCGTCACGACCGCAGAGACAAAGGTGCCTCTGCAGCTCAAGCGGCGATCCGTCGTCGCAAGCACCATCGGCAACGTCCTCGAATGGTACGAATGGAGCGCCTACGCGGTGTTCACCCCGTTCATCGCGGCAGCGATGTTCAACAGTGAGGACAAGGTCTCATCCGTCCTCGCAAACGCTCGGTGTCTTCGCCGTCGGATTCCTCATGCGGCCACTCGGCGGCATCGTGTTCGGCAGGATCGCCGACGTCAAGGGCCGGAAGTTCGTCCTCATCTTCACCATGCTCATCATGGCCGGCGGCTCGTTCCTCATCGCCGTCCTGCCCGGTTACGGACAGATCGGGGTCTTCGCCTCGCTCATCTTCCTCCTCGTGCGGGTGGCCCAAGGCTTCGCCCACGGCGGCGAATCGGCGACGGCGAACTCCTATATCGCCGAGATCGCCCCGGCGCGCCGCCGCGGATTCTGGGGCTCCATCGTCTTCGTCGCCATCTACGGCGGCTCGGTGCTTGCCTACACGGTCGGCGGGGTCATCACGAATGTCTTCTCCGAGGCCGCTGTCAGCGACTGGGCATGGAGGATCCCGTTCGCGCTCGGCGGCCTGCTCGCTCTCGTCGCCCTCTGGATGCGCCGCGGCATGGTCGAAAGCGACGTATTCGAAGCCGATGATCAGGCGGAGGCCGTCGCGCCCGTGCCCGTCGACCGGGGGCGGGTCGCCCGCGCCATCGTCCTCGTCGTGCTCATGACCTCCGGCATCACCGCCGCCCACTACACATGGACGTCGTATGCCTCGACGCTGGCGATCACCGAACGCGGCATGGATGCCCAGACCGCCTACTGGGCGACAGTCGGGGCGCAGATCATCGCCCTCGTGTCGCTGCCGTTCTGGGGACTGTTGTCCGACCGGATCGGCCGTCGCCCGGTGCTCATCGGCTTCGGTGTGCTCATGGCGATCCTGCAGTATCCGCTCATGGGCATGATCACCGCCGCCGGCTGGTCTCTGTTCATCGCATCGACGCTGGCGCTGCTCGTCGTCTCGATGGCGGGCGCTCTGCTCTCGGCCGTGCTGTCCGAAGCCTTCCCGACGAAGGTGCGAACCCAGGGAATCGGCTTCGCCTACTCGGTGTCCGTGGCGGTGTTCGGCGGAACGGCGCCCTACCTCAACGGGCTGTTCAACTCGCTTGACCTCAGTTGGCTCTCCAGCGGCTGGGTGATCCTACTGTGTCTTGCAACGATCGTCGCCGTGGTGAAGCTGCCCGAGACCAAAGGCAAGGACCTCAATGCGATCTGAGCCAGTCGTGGGCAGGCGACACCTCTGCCGACAAACGGGTTGATGACCGAAACACTCGTGCACGCATGCGTTTCTCGGCACTCGCCCCGTTTCTCGGCGAGTGGGCGGGGCGCAGACCCGTTTGTCGGCGAGTGGGCGGGGCACAGGCCCGTGCTTCGGCGCTCGCCCCGTGCCTCGCCCCGGGGCTCGGCGAGCGCCGATGCGCGGGCGATGCGCGGGCGGGCGGCGCCGCCGACCAGCGCCTGGACTCGAGGTTTGTCGGGGGTGATTTCATTCACTAGAATCAGAGGCGCAGAGCCAGCAGGCGCGGTTCCACACGGACATCGCCGCGAGTCCTGACCGGTGCTGCGCAGATCCGTGCAGGTTCTGCACACAACTTCATACGCCGCTAAGACATGACGTGGGAGAGCTGCCGGGCAGCCGCGACTGCGCGGGAACGGGCACGCCCCAGCCATCGCTGGAGCACCGGCCGACGCAGAAGCAGCAGACACCGAGCAGCGCCGTAGGTGCAATTCCCTCCCCGGGAAACTCTCAGGCCCAGTACCACCGATTGCAGGCAATTCTGAAGGAGCCGACCGGCCACCTCACCGAGGCGACACTCGCGAACGCGACACGTTGTCGACAAGACGACAGGCAGGCAGCAGCTCCGACAGATCGGGGAGGACTCTCAGTGATCGCTGCGTCCTCCGAACTCGGTGGGCGCGACACCGACCCTAGGACGGCAATTGACCAGTTCACTCGCCCACACGACGCAGGCAACCGGGGACACCGCACGCCCCTTCTCCGACCGCCACATCGGCCCGCGCGCCGACGATGTCACGGCCATGCTCGCCGAACTCGGCTATGACTCCCTGTCCGCGCTCTCCAATTCCGCCGTCCCGGACTCGATCCAGAACGAAGAGCTCGACCTGCCTGAGGGCCGCTCCGAATTCGACGTCCTCTATGACCTGCGCGACCTCGCCGGCCAGAACGTCATGCGCACCCAGCTCATCGGCCAGGGCTACTACGACACGATCACCCCGGCCGTCATCCGCCGCAACCTCGTCGAGAACCCCGCCTGGTACACCGCCTACACCCCCTACCAGCCCGAGATCTCCCAGGGCCGGCTCGAAGCGCTGCTGAACTTCCAGCAGGTCGTCCAGGACCTCACCGGCCTCGACATCGCCAACGCCTCCCTCCTCGATGAGGCCACCGCCGTCGCCGAGGCGGTCCTGCTCATGCGTCGAGCCGTGAAGAAGGGGACGACCGTCGTCCTCGACTCCGAACTCCACCCGCAGACCATCGCCGTCGTCCGCGCCCGCGCCAAGGCCATGGACTTCCGCATCACCGTCGCCGACCTCTCCGAGGGCCTCGTCGGCGAAGACATCTTCGGCATCGTCTGCGCTCAGCCCGGCACCACCGGTGCCATCCGCGACTTCTCCGAGGCAGTCACCGGCGCTCACGACCGCGGTGCGCTCGTCACCTTCGCAGCCGACCTGCTCGCGCTGACCCTGCTCAAGGAGCCGGGAAGCCAGGGCGCCGACATCGCCGTGGGCTCGGCCCAGCGCTTCGGTGTGCCCCTGTTCTTCGGCGGACCCCACGCCGGCTTCATGGCCGTGAGGTCCGGTCTCCAACGTCAGCTGCCCGGCCGCCTCGTCGGAGTCTCCAAGGACGCCCAGGGCAAGCCCGGCTACCGTCTGGCCCTGCAGACCCGTGAACAGCACATCCGCCGTCAGAAGGCGACGAGTAACATCTGCACCGCCCAGGCCCTGCTGGCCAATGTCGCCTCGATGTACGCCGTCTACCACGGCCCCATCGGCCTGACCCGCATCGCCTCCCGCATCCACCGGCTCGCCCACGCGTTCGCAGGTGCCGCGGACACCGCCCCCGGCGCCGAGGTGGCCACCTGGGAGTTCTTCGACACCGTCGCCCTGCGTGTGGCCGATGCCGAAGCCGCCCGCGCCGTCGCCGACCAGGCCGGATTCAACATCCGCGTCATCGACAGCAGGACCGTCGGCGTCTCCTTCGGCGAACCCCACACGGTCGCCGATGTCAACGGTCTGCTCGAGGCTCTGGGCATCTACGCCCGAGTCGATGAGTCCGAGTTCGAAGCCGCCTCGGCGGGGACTTTCGGTGCCAACGCCGTGCCCGAACCCGCATTCGACGCGAAGTTCCACCGCGACACCGAATTCCTCACCCACCCCGTCTTCAGTGCCCACGGCTCCGAGACCTCGATGATGCGCTACCTGCGCACTCTCGCCGACCGGGACCTCGCCCTGGACCGGACGATGATCCCGCTGGGCTCGTGCACGATGAAGCTCAACGCCGCCGCAGAGATGGAATCCATCACCTGGCCGGAATTCGCCTCCATCCACCCCTTCGCCCCGGCCGAGCAGACGCAGGGCTGGCGCGCCCTCATCAGCCGCCTCGAGGACTCGCTCGTCGCTGTCACCGGCTACGACCGCGTGTCTCTGCAGCCCAATGCCGGCTCCCAGGGCGAGCTGGCCGGACTGCTCGCCATCCGCAGCTACCACGTCGCCAACGGCGATGACGCCCGCACCGTTGTCCTCATCCCGCAGTCGGCGCACGGCACGAACGCCGCCTCCGCGGTGCTCGCAGGACTGCAGGTCCAGGTCGTCGGCACCGCTGACGACGGATCGGTGGACATGGACGATCTCGATGCGAAGATCTCCAAGCACGAAGGCAAGATCGCCGGCATCATGATCACCTACCCCTCCACCCACGGTGTCTTCGAACCGCAGGTGCGCGAGGTGTGCGAGAAGGTCCACGCCGCCGGCGGCCAGGTCTACGTCGACGGTGCGAACCTCAACGCCATGGTCGGACTCGCCAAACCCGGTGAGTTCGGCGGCGACGTCTCCCACCTCAACCTGCACAAGACCTTCTGCATCCCGCACGGAGGCGGCGGGCCCGGTGTCGGACCGGTCGCCGTGCGCGAACACCTCGCCCCGTATCTGCCCGGCGACGCCACCTCCGCCGAGCTCGTCGCCGGGGATCCGAACGCCAAGGAACTGCCGATCTCCGGATCGATGTTCGGCTCCGCCGGCGTCCTGCCCATCAGCTTCGCCTACCTCGAGCTCATGGGCGCCGAAGGCCTGCGCGAAGCCTCCCGGGCCGCGCTGCTGGGCGCGAACTACCTCGCGAAGAAGCTCGGCGACGTGTACCCGATCCTCTACTCGGGGGAGAACGGCCTCGTCGGCCACGAAACGATCCTCGATCTGCGCGCGATCACCTCGGCGACGGGAGTCACCGCCGAGGATGTGGCCAAGCGTCTCATCGACTTCGGCTTCCATGCTCCGACGCTGGCGTTCCCGGTGCCCGGCACCCTCATGGTCGAACCGACCGAATCCGAGGACAAGGCCGAACTCGACCGCTTCATCGAAGCGATGCGCACCATCCGCGCCGAGATCGACGAGATCGGCACGTCGTACTCCTACGAGGAATCGCCGCTGGTCGGAGCCCCGCACCCGGCGACCGTCGTGATGGATGGCTGGGACGGCAAGTACAGCCGTGAGACCGCGGTGTTCCCGGCACCCGGGCTGCGCCTGACGAAGTACTTCCCGCCCGTCAGCCGCATCGACGGAGCCTACGGCGACCGCAATCTGGTGTGCTCCTGCCCGCCGCCAGAGGCCTTCGAAGAGTTCGAGGAAGAGGACAAGTGATGACTGAGAACACGCAGGGCGCCAACGCCCAGACCAAAGAGACCCCGCTGCACGCGATCCACGCCGAACTCGGTGCCTCGTTCACCGACTTCGGCGGCTGGGACATGCCGCTGAAGTACGGTTCGGAACTCGCCGAACACCGTGCCGTGCGCGAGGCCGCCGGCCTCTTCGACCTCTCCCACATGGGTGAGGTGCGCATCAGCGGTGCGGACGCCGCCGCCTTCCTCGACTACGCGCTCGTGGCGAAGTACTCGAAGATGAAGATCGGCAAGGCCAGGTACGGTGTCCTCGTCAACGAGGGCGGGTACATCCTCGACGACCTCATCACCTACCGCATCGGCGAGGAGGAATTCCTCATCGTCCCCAATGCTTCGAACACGCCCGCCGTGGTCGCAGCCCTCAAGGACCGGGTCCAGGCCTTCGTCCGGGACGAGGCCCCCGGGGCCGATGTGCATCTGGTCGACGAGTCCGACGCCACCGCTCTCATCGCCGTGCAGGGACCGAACTCGGAGGCGATCATCCTCCGCGCCCTCGACGAGAGCGCTCATGGCGAATTCGGTCCGCGCACCGGGGCCGGCGACCCGGCGAAGGCCGAGGCCACCGGCGATGCCGAGGGGTCAGCCGCCTCGGCGGAGGCGGACACGGTCACCATCGGTGAGACCGTGCGCGAACTCAAGTACTACGCGTGGATGCCGCTGACGATCGCCGGGATCGACCTCATGCTCGCTCGCACCGGGTACACCGGTGAGGACGGGTTCGAACTCTATGCCCCGAACATCGGCGCCGCCCGCCTGTGGGAGACCCTGGTGACCTCGGGCGTCGACTACGGGCTCGTGCCGTGCGGGCTGGCCGCACGCGACTCGCTGCGCCTGGAAGCGGGAATGCCGCTCTACGGCAACGAACTCGACGAGAACACCACGCCCTACGACGCGGGGCTGGGCCGGATGATCGGGTTCAAGACGAAGGAGAACTTCTTCGCCCGTGAGGCTCTGGCCGCGCTCGGGGAGACCGAACCGCCGCGCGTGCTCGTCGGACTGACCTCGGAGGGACGCCGAGCCGCACGCTCCGGCGCCGCCGTGTCCGTCGACGGCACCGAGGTCGGCACCGTCACCTCCGGTCAGCCCTCGCCGACCCTCGGCCACCCCATCGCTCTGGCCTATGTCGACCGGTCCGCCGCCGAGGTGGGAACCGCCGTGACCGTGGACATCCGCGGCAAGGCGCACGACTTCACCGTCACCGAACTGCCGTTCTACAAACGCCCGTCGAACTGAGTCCACTCGGGCGAAGCCGGTGACTCGTACACTGGTCTCACCTGCCACAACAACGTCGCGGCCTCCGCTGTCTGCCGGGGGCCGCAGAGAAGGAAGAAACATGGCACAGCTGCCCCCGCTCCCTGAAAAATACACCTACTCGGCCGAGCACGAGTGGGTCGACGGCGCCGCCGATGCGCTCGTCGGCACGACCGTCAAGGTCGGTATCACGGCGGTCGCCGCCGACGCCCTCGGCGAGGTCGTCTACGTCGACCTGCCCGAGGTCGGCGACACGATCACCGCTGGTGAGACCTGTGGAGAGGTCGAATCGACGAAGTCCGTGTCCGACCTCTACACCCCGGTGTCCGGTGAGGTCGTCACCATCAACGAGGCGGCCGTGGACTCACCCGGTCTGCTCAACTCCGACCCCTACGGCGAGGGCTGGCTGTTCGAGGTCAGCGTGACCGAAGTCGGCGAAGTCATGGACGCCGCCGCCTACGCCGAGGCGAACTCTCTCTGAGTCACACCCCTACGCGGGGTACTCGGGGAAACCTCCCGGGATCGGCGGCGAGCACATCCGTGTGCACGCCCGGTCGCGGAAACACCCTCAGATCGGGGTCGGTCGAGGTCGGTGCGGGCGTCAGCGTCCGCACCGGCTCGCCGGGCATGTGAGCGTGCCCGGTCCTTCGGCCGGCCCCGTCGTCATCCCACCAGAAACGAAGTGATTGCCATGCCATTGAGTGTCTTCGACCTCTTCACCGTCGGCATCGGACCCTCGAGCTCGCACACCGTCGGACCGATGCGAGCGGGCTCGAGCTTCATCCACCTCCTCGGCGATGCGCTGGGATCCGTTGCGGACCTGCGCGTCGACGTGTTCGGATCCCTGGCCGCCACCGGTGCCGGCCACGGAACCTTCGACGCCATCCTCATCGGCCTCGAAGGCTGCCGACCGGACCTCATCGAAGCCAACGAACTCACCGCCCGCCGGACACGGATGTCCGAGACCGGGACGATCATCCTCGGCGATTCCACCGGCAACGGAGTCGAGATCGCCCTCACCGAAGACGCCATGGTCAAGCGGCCGCTGACCGTCCTCCCGCGCCACACAAACGCCCTGACCATCACCGCCTTCGACTCCACGGGCCAGACCCTGGCCGAAGAGACCTACTACTCCGTCGGAGGCGGGTTCGTCACCTCGGAGACCGAATTCCTCGAGAAGGAGAAGTCCGCCGAGGCGGGGGCAGAAGACGGTCCCGAGAGTTCGGAATTCGCGGTCGCCGATTCGGTCGTCGAAGCCGAACTCGAGTCCTACAGCGAAGAGCTGCCGTACCCGTTCCATTCCGGGGCCGAACTGCTCGAACGCTGCCGCGAGAACGACATGTCGATCGCCGAGATCATGCACGCGAACGAACTGTCGATGTGGGACGAAGACGAGATCCGGCACGGGCTGCTCCACATCTATTCGGTGATGGAGGAGTGCGCCTCGGCGTCCTTGGACCGTTCCGGCTACCTGCCCGGCGGGCTCAAGGTCCGCCGGCGCGCCCACGACTGGTATCTCAAGCTCAAGGCCGAGGACCCGAACCACGATCCGGGGTACTACCTCGAATGGGTCAACCTCATCGCCATGGCCGTCAACGAGGAGAACGCTTCGGGCGGACGCGTCGTCACCGCGCCGACGAACGGGGCAGCCGGGATCATCCCGGCCGTGCTGCACTACGCGCTCAACTACGTGCCGTCTGTGGCCGAAGGCGGTGAAGCCGCGAAGCACCGAGCCATCATCGACTTCCTGCTCACTGCGGCGGCGATCGGCGTCCTCTACAAGGAACGCGCGTCGATCTCCGGTGCCGAGGTCGGCTGCCAGGGTGAGGTCGGATCCGCCTCGTCGATGGCGGCCGGGGGACTGGCCGCGGTCATGGGCGGTACGCCCGAGCAAGTGGAGAACGCCGCCGAGATCGCGATGGAACACAACCTGGGCCTGACCTGCGACCCGATCTCCGGGCTCGTGCAGGTCCCTTGCATCGAACGCAATGCGATCGCGGCAGGCAAGGCGATCAACGCCTCCCGCATGGCGCTGTGGGGCGACGGCCAGCACCGGGTCAGCCTCGACGAGGTCATCGAGACGATGCGCCAGACCGGTGCCGACATGTCCTCGAAGTACAAGGAGACAGCGCTCGGCGGCCTCGCCGTCAACGTCGTCGAGTGCTGAGGGCCGCCGGGGCGTCGGCCAGCAGGATTCCTTGCTGTCCCAATTCGATGATGGTGACGTGGAACACGTGGAACCCAAGTTCCAGAAGTCGATAAATGTAACGAAACGATAACGAACATCCGGCCCGTCATGAGCGCGAAGGAGCCCCCCGTCACATCCCAGAGATGCCATGGGGAAGGCCGGGTCTGTTACATGCCGGCAGGCGGCGCTGATCGTTGTCAAAGTGCCCCTGATTCGACGGGTTCGGGGTTGACGCTCAATCTCATGCCGCTAGGTTTATTGGCGTGATTAACGCACTCGCTGAACCGAAGACGCAAACCGACGTCCGGACTCCCGAGCTGGAGGACGGACAACATCTATGGCGGCTCGCGAAAGACACAGCCGTGCTCGATCTGAACTCCTCGTACTCGTACCTGCTGTGGTGCCGCGACTTCGCGGAGACCTCGGTGATCGCACGGATCGACGGAGAGCCCGCCGGCTTCATCACCGGGTACACCCGTCCGGAGAACCCGGACACCCTGATGATCTGGCAGGTCGCAGTCGATGAGAAGTTCCGTGGTCACGGACTCGCCTCCACCATGCTCCATGAGCTGGCTGACCACACCGGCGCTCTCCGCCTGGAGACGACGATCACCGCGGACAACGCGGCGTCCAACCGCCTGTTCCAGGCGTTCGCCGAGCAGCGCGGGGCCGGTTTCGACCGTCGCCCGCTGTTCACCCCGGACCTCTACCCGGACGGCCACGACACCGAGTACCTCTACGAGATCGCACCGCTGTAACGAGCCCCACCACGGCGCTGCGCGGACCCCCGGTGCACGGGAGAAGGCCGCGGCCGGCGTCAGGAGGCGGAAGAGATCGCTCGCCATGAGCGACTGCGACCACCGCCTCGGCGGCTGCACACGATGCAGCCGCACAATCAAGAAGTCGAAAGGACTCCAACGATGACCGAAAGCTCCACGACCACACCTTCTGGCAAGCCCGACATCTTCGAAACCCGCGAATCAGCCGTACGCAGCTACTGCCGCTCCTGGCCGGCCACCTTCGCCCGCTCGCAGGGCGCGAAGCAGTGGGACGAGGACGGCAACGAATACCTCGACTTCTTCTCCGGTGCCGGCGCACTCAACTACGGCCACAACAACCCGGCAGTGATGGGACCGCTCATCGAATACCTGCAGTCGGGTGCCGTCCTCCACTCGATGGATATGAAGACCCCGGCCAAGCGTGAGTTCCTCCAGACCTTCCAGGACCTCATCCTCAAGCCGCGCGGACTCGACTACTCGGTGATGTTCCCCGGTCCGACGGGCACCAACACCGTCGAGGCAGCCCTCAAGCTCGCCCGCAAGGTCACCGGACGTCAGCACATGCTCTCGTTCACCAACGCCTTCCACGGCATGACCCTGGGATCGCTGTCGGTGACCGGCAACTCGATGAAGCGCGAAGGCGCAGGCATCCCGCTGACCAACAGCTCGAAGATCCCCTACGACGACTACTTCGACGGCGAGACGCCGGACTTCCTGTGGCTGGAGAAGGTCCTCGAAGACTCCGGTTCGGGCGTCGACAAGCCCGCCGCAGTCATCGTCGAGACCGTCCAGGGCGAAGGCGGCCTGCGTGCCGCTCGCGCCGAATGGCTGCGCGCTCTGTCCGAGCTGACCAAGAAGCACGACATCCTCCTCATCGTCGATGACGTGCAGGCCGGCTGCGGCCGCACCGGTTCGTTCTTCAGCTTCGAAGAGGCCGGCATCGAGCCCGACATCGTCTGCCTGTCGAAGTCGATCTCCGGTTCGGGTCTGCCCCTGGCTCTGACCCTGTTCCGTCCCGAGCTCGATGTCTGGGAGCCCGGCGAGCACAACGGCACCTTCCGCGGAAACAACCCCGCGTTCGTGACCGCCACCGCCGCGATCAAGAACTTCTGGGCCGACAACTCCTTCCAGAACGAACTCGCCGACACTATCGCCGAGCTGCACCAGCGCCTCGACGGCATCGTCGAGAAGGCCGAGGGCGCCACCATCCGCGGCCGCGGACTGCTGGCCGGCCTCCACTTCGAAGACGCCGAAGTGGCCGAGAAGGTTGCAGCATACGCCTTCGAAAACGGCCTGCTCCTCGAGACCTCAGGGTCCCAGGACGAGGTCATCAAGATCATGCCGCCGCTGACGATCGACTCGCGCGATCTGCAGGCGGGCCTGGACATCATCGAGGCTGGAGTGGCCAAGTTCGCTCCCGCCGCTGCTGAGGCCGCACTGGCCTGACTCACCTCTGCCGGGCCGGCGCCGCACCCGTGGCGCCGGCCCGAGCTGTGGGCCGAACCGAACTCCGGTTCGATGGCCCAGCCGGGTCGGCGCGCACCGTCGAAACGCGACGGGAGTCCGTGACCCATCACCTGAACTTTCCCCGACCTTTCACGAAAGGACCACGAATGTACGTAGTCAACCGCGATGACCTCAATGACACCGACCGCGATGTGAAGTCCGAGACCTGGCGCAGCCGTCGCATGGTGCTCGGCAAGGAGCGCGTCGGATTCTCCTTCCACGACACCGTGATCTACGCCGGAACCACCTCGACGTTCCACTACCAGAACCACGTCGAAGCCGTGTACTGCGTGCAGGGCAAGGGCACGCTGACCGATCAGGAGACCGGTAAGGAATACCCGCTCCACGACGGCGTCATGTACCTCCTCGACGGACACGAGAAGCACACCGTCGTCGCCGAGGAAGAGCTGCGCATGGCCTGCGTGTTCAACCCGCCGGTCACCGGGCGTGAGGTCCACGACGAGAACGGCGTGTACCCGCTCATCGTCGAAGACGAAGCAGCACCCGCGAACTGATCGAGTTCCACTCGCCGAGGCTGCCGATCGTTGAGATCGACTGCTGAGGCACCGTGACGCCGAAGGGCGGCTCGGGCGATTGATCGCTCGAGCCGCCCTTTGCTGTCTGCGCATTCAACGCACCGACGTGCCGCCTGCGGGAAGTGACGCACAGATGTCGACTTCAACCGTGGTACTCTTCGGTCATACAACGTTCAACGATCAAAACCTGACGCTGCCGACAGAACTCTCACAGACTCCAACTCTGGCATTCCCCAGTTCACCCCGCTCTCCTATGGAGTCTCCATGAAGTTCATCAGGCGTGTGCTCGTTTCCGCTTTCGCTGCCCTGGCGCTTGTCGCCGGACCTGCGTTCTCTGCCGAAGCGGCAAGCATTTCCTTCGACGTTACGAAACTGTCAGCGGACAACCTCGTCGTCTCCAACACGAACTGCAAGAGCACCAATGTGTACATGAAGCACAAGAAGTCCGTGGTCGAAGATTGGTACGTCGATACCGAGGTCCATGGCCGATACGGCCCCTCGACCGATGCGTTCTTCAATTCCCATGGATCGACCAAGAAGGACCGCATCCAGGTCTGCCCCTCTTGGGATGGTCTCGGCAAGTACACGCTCGGCCCTTCGGAGGTCGCCGCCTATCACTACGGGTCCTACCCGTCATACAAGTACTCCGAGGTCGAACGCGCTGACTACACCAAAGGCTCGTTCTATGTCCGCGGCAAGGCCTATGCCTCGCTGTCGACCAAGCGCAGTGGCAAGACCGTCACTCTGACTTCGACGTCGAAGGTCTACAACCCGGGGAAGTACGGCAAGGTCAACTACAACCCGAAGGTGAAATTTCAGGTCAAGTCCGGCAGTAAGTGGAAGACACTGAAGACGGTCAAGCCCAAGAAGGGCAAAGCCACGTACAAGATCAAAACGAAGACGAAGAAGACTTACCGTGTCACCTTCAGTCAGGTCAGCTGGGCGACGGGAGCCACCTCGAAGTCAGTCAAGCGCTGACCGTCGCAGGAATGACTTGCGCTTTCAGGGCGATTCGTCTCTGGTGGACCGTTCCGAAAGCGCCGGTTCCTTCGCTTTGGCTCCACCCGGGGTACCGGTGACGACGTCCTCCTGTTACGGTGGCGGCACAACCCGATCTGCGGGGGCGATGAGCGCTCACGCCATCACTCCGGCAGACGGCACATAGCGAAGGAAGGAGAATTGATGACCGCAGTGTCCACTGCGACCGCAGCCACAGATCTCTATCCGACTCGCTCCGGCGAGACCACTGAGGTTCTCCCGCGCACGGGTCCGATCGTCTTCGGTTCCCCCGAAGACGGCCCCCTCGAGGCGGCGGAGCTCAAGCACTTCGAGGACACGGGCTATCTGACGATCGATCAGCTCATCACCCCCGAAGAGCTCAGACTCTTCACTGACGAGCTCCACAGGCTTTCGCACGACCCCGAGGTGAAGGCCGATGAGCGCACCGTCGTCGAAGCCGAGTCCGACGAGGTCCGGTCGATATTCGACATCCATCGCACCAATGAGATCTTCAGAAAGATCGCAAACGATCCGCGTCTCGTCGACCGCGCACGTCAGATCCTCGGAAGCGATGTCTATATCCATCAGAGCCGAATCAACTACAAGCCGGGATTCGTGGGTAAGGAGTTCTCCTGGCATTCGGACTTCGAGACCTGGCATGCTGAGGACGGAATGCCCGCTCCGCGCGCGGTGAGTCTCTCGCTGTCGCTGACGGACAACTACTCATACAATGGTCCGCTGATGATCATGCCCGGCTCGCACAAGCGCTACATCAGCTGTGTGGGAGGCACTCCCGAGGACAACTATCGGAAGTCGCTCATCATGCAGGGTGCAGGCACCCCGGATCGTCAGACTCTCACTGATTTCGCCGACGCATACGGCATCGACGTGCTTGAAGGTGCGGCCGGCGGAGCGATCATGTTCGACTCCAACTGCATGCATGCGTCGAACGGCAACGTCACTCCGTTCTCGCGCTCGAATATCTTCATCGTGTACAACTCGGTGGAGAATACCTGCGTGGAGCCCTACGCCGCGCCGAAGCCGCGTCCGGAGTTCGTCGGCAGCACGGACTTCACGCCTGCCGGTCGTTGACGCCACGCGCGCGAAGAATTCGGCCGCTGATGCCTCGCGCAGGCCTGACACAGGCCGTGGAGTGAGCGCATCAGCACAAGTGGGGCCCGGTGCCGCAGTCGCGGCGCCGGGCCCCTTTTGCACTCCCGGAGGATCTCGACGCATCGCGACTACTCGATGATCCTCAGGTCTGTCCCCCGCATCACCCCGCGGGATCCTTCGAATGATCCGATGGACCGGCCGTGACCGACCAGCCGGTCGCCTCGGCGAGGATGTCCGCCAATTCCGAGCGGTCAACACTCATCGGAACCTCCTGTTGAAATCCAGGGTGTGAATACACGTCGGGCGCTCCCGCGAACGGGGCGCCCGACGTGCTAGTTGGAGCAGAATGCTCGCGCCATCACTCGCTGTCGGAGCGTACCTTCTTGCCGCGATCCTGCCAGAATTTCGTCGTGGTGACCTCGTCCTCACCGTCCCAGGCGTCGACGTCGGTGTTGATGTACCTGAAGGTCGGCAGGTCGGTGCGCCGGAAGATCGGTTCCTGTCCGGCACGACGCTGGTCCGTGTAGTTCTTCAGGATTCGGAACACCAGTGGCGAGAGCATGAGCAGAGCGAACAGGTTGATCAGCGCCATGATCGCCATGAAGATGTCTGCCGCACTCCAGACGATGTCGAGCGCCGCGATGGACCCGATGAATACGGCCACCATGACAATGACCTGGTAGACCCGCAGCGCCGTTCTGCTCGTCGTCAGGTGCTCGATATTGGCCTCGCCGTAGTAGTAGTTGCCGAGGATCGACGAGAACGCGAAGAGGAAGATCGCGAAGGTGAGGAAGTGGATGGCCCATTGGCCGAGCTGTCCGCTCAGCGCGGTCTGGGTCAGCTGCATGCCTTCGGCCGAGCTGCCGTACTCGGGGTTCGACAGCAGGATGATGAACGCGGTGATCGAGCACACGAGGATCGTGTCGAAGTACACGCCGAGCGCCTGCACGAAGCCCTGCTTGGCCGGGTGAGAAGCCGAGGCGGTCGCCGCGGCGTTCGGCACCGAGCCGATGCCGGCCTCATTGGAGAACAGGCCGCGCTGCACGCCGACGAGCATGATCGAGCCGATCGCTCCGCCGGAGATCGAATGCATGCTGAATGCGTCGGTGAAAATGGTGCCGACCATCCCCGGAACGGCTTCGATGTTCATCGCCACGACGATGATCCCGACGATGAGGTAGAGGCCGGCCATGATCGGCACGAGGTAGGCGGAGACGTTCGAGATGCGCTTGGCTCCACCGGCGAAGATCGCATAAGCGCCGAGGGCGATGACCAGTCCGGTGATCGCAGTAAACATGAAGTTGGAATCCTCGACGCCGAATGATGTTCCCACCGCGTCGACGATGGAGTTCGACTGCACCGTATTGAAGACGATGCCGTAGGTGATGGCCACGATCACCGCGAAGATCAGCCCGAGCTTCTTCATCTTCAGCCCGTGCCTGATGTAGTACGCCGGACCTCCACGGAAGTTCGGGCCGTCCTTGAGCTTGTAGAGCTGTCCGAGGGCGGACTCGGCGAAGGCCGTGGCACCGCCGACGATCGCTGTCAGCCACATCCAGAACATCGCGCCGGGACCGCCGAGCGAGATCGCCAGTGCCACACCGGCGATGTTCGCTGTGCCCACGCGGGAGGCAGCGGAGATGGAGAAGGCGCGGAACGGAGAGATGTTCCGATTGCCTTCGGGGTCCCGTCCACCGGGTTCGACCAGCGTGCGGAACATCTCGGGCAGCAGCCGCAGCTGGACCACGCCCGTGCGGATGGTGAAATACAGGCCCGTGGGGATCAGGACCGCAACGAGAATGTATGACGAGAAAGTGTCGATACTGTCAAAGGCGCTCTGGAGCATCTCCATCGAACTGTGTCTCCTTCATCTGGCAATGCGTTGTGGGTCCTGCCCGGCGACAGCACGGGTTCCATCTGTCTTCCACCTCAGTCTGCCACTTATGCCCAACGCAGCCAGCCCTCAGGGGGTGCAAATCCATGATTCACGTCCCGTCCACCCGCCCATCATCGGGAACTTGCTCGCCGAGACTATTCTGGCCGCCATTGCACTCAATGCTCGGACGTCGTCACGACGCCTTGTGGCCACCCCGGAAGTCTCCGCAGAGGAGTTCTGAAATGCCCATCACCCTTCTCACCCCCCACCGCCGAACCCGCGCCTCGCCGCTCGAGGGCGAGGACCCATCGCCCCGACGATCAGTCTGCAGCCGTGCCCGATCCCGCCCGGGTCCGCATCCCGCCCCTGGTCATCGCCCACCGCGGCGCGTCGGCGAATTGGCCGGAGAACACGATCCCCGCATTCATGGCCGGCATCGACCAGGGGGCAGACATGATCGAGACCGATGTGCACATGAGCGCCGATGGTGAGCTCGTCATCATGCACGACGCGACCGTCGACCGCACCACCGACGCCCGCACGCTCTACCCGAATCGCACCGACCGTTCCATCGGCGGGATGAACGCCGCACAGATCGCCACGCTCGACGCCGGCGGATGGAAGGGGGAGGAGTTCGCGGGGATCCGTGTGCCCCGCCTCGCCGAGGTGCTCACCCTCGTCCACGACACACGCACCGGCCTGCTGCTCGAGGTCAAACATCCCGAACGCTATCCGGGAATCGCCGCAGCAATCGTGTCTGCCCTGCGCGCTCTGCCGAACTATCTCGACCGGGCCCTGGCCGCAGGCATGCTCGTCGTCCAGTCGGCGAACTGGGCGTTCATCCGCGAATTCCATGCCCTGGCACCCGAGGTCCCCGTCGGGGTGCTCGGCCGCCCGTGCCCGGATGAACTTGAGGACTTCGCCGAATGGGTCGACCAGATCAACCCCGAATTCTGCGCAGCCGACCCGGAATTCCTCATGATGATCCACGAGCTCGGCATGTCGAGCCTGGTGTGGACGGTCGACGAGCCCGCGGGGATGGATCGTGCCATCGACATCGGTGCCGACGGCATCATCACGAACACCCCCGACCGCCTCGTCGACATCGTCGAAGCCCTCTGAACTCCAGGATGCGAAGGCTCAGAGCGTCACGATGCGAGGGCCCGGCCACGGTCATTCGTGGGGTGCACGGGCCACGTGGCTCAGCTCCGTCTCCCACGTCGAGGGATCGGTCACGGGGAAGGACCGCCCGGTGACCTCCTCGGCGAGGATCCGGATGAAGTGATTCTTCGTTCCCGGCTGCAGCGGGGACACGTCGAGGGAGACGGTGTCGCGCAGCTCGTCGGGAGCACTGATCGTCTTCGCATCGCCCTTGACGATGACACTGAACGCGGTGCCCGCCTCAAGCCCGTCGATCTCGAAGGCGACGCGCGGGCGGCTGCGGATGGCGTCGACCTTGGTGCCCTCTCCGGTGCGGATGACGAGCGCGGAATGTTCGACGACGAAGTTCACCGGGAAGATCTCCGGGGCCTCGTCGACGATGACGGCAAGGCGGCCGACAGAAGTCGATCGCAGGCGTTCCCAGCATTCCTTGGCATCGAGCGTCCAGGTTGATTCGGCGTTCATCGTCGGCCTCCCGTTCGGCAGGGGCGGATACCGGGAGCGGCACCCTCACCACTGATTTCTACATATTGTAGAAGAATGTCGCGGGCAGGGGAAGAGGGTGCCGCCAATCGGATCGCACGGTCTCAGCAACGCGCTCACCCTCACCGAGGCGGCCCCGCCTCGGCGAGGTGCGTTCACTTCGGGTCGGCGGGGGTCTTCCGGCGCTGCGTCACTGCGTCGAAGGTGATGACCGCGAGACCGAAACTGCCGATCGTGAACACGAGCAGGCCCACCGGCCCGAATGGGTAGCCGCCGCCGAGGCCGGCGCCGAAGTCGACGGAGGTGATGGCGTACTGGCGGCAGAGGTAGAGGCCCGCGGCGATCGTGAGGAAGGTGAGGGTGTGCGCCAGGTGAGGGCGGGTGCGGCTGAGGTCGCGTCCCACGGCCGGCTGCTCTGCCGGCAGTGAGCGGGCGACCGCGACCGCGCGGAGAGCATAGACCGCGGCGACAGAGCCGAGGGCTGCGGCAACGGCGCCGATAACATCACCGGACTGCGACAGCAATGGTTCAGCCGTGATCGGCTGGCGCAGAATCCACACGACGATGATGGCGGCGACCACGGCGAAGAGGACGATCGCGGCGGCTCTGCCGCTGCGGGCCGCACGCTGCTCGAGGCGTCCCGTGTCTGTGCCGGCGGAGTCCGCGTCGACGTCCGTGTCACCGAGCGCAGCCCCGACTCGTGAGACCGTGACGGCCAGAACCTGGGCGACGATCAGCGGATAGATGAGGTCGGCGATGAAGTGAACAAGGCGGACGATGGCGAAGAGTCGTGATTCGACTTCGACGCTCGTGAATTGACCGGTGAAGACCGCGGCCAGAGCGGCGAACGCGAAGTAGAAGACGGTGATGACGAGGAAGACGCTGCGCGGAATCGACTTCAGGCTGCGCCCGAGGAGGACGGCGGCGACTCCGGCGATGAGGACGAGCACGATCTGGGCGAGACGGAGATCGGTCCCGCCGAAACCAGCCGAAGGCAGGGCCGTGCCCGCCATCTTCGATCCGATCCAGGTCGCGATGAAGACGACGAAAGCGCCGACCGTGATCGACAGAGTCTTGTCGTCCACGGGTGCGGGAGCGGTCTGCGGAGCCTCATCGTGTGCGGCTCCCGTGGCATCGTTCGGGGTGGGGCTCATGCCGTCATGATTCCATAAAGCCAGGTACCTTGCTATTTTCGACGGGCGGTTTCCGTGGTCGGGCCTCGCCCCGACCCGCGGGAAGTGAGACGCTGGGGGCATGCCGAACGAACTCGCTGCCTCAACCAGCCCCTACCTCCGCGCGCATGCCGACAATCCCGTGGACTGGCGGATGTGGACGCCGGAAACCCTCGCCGAGGCGGCCCGCCGAGACGTTCCCCTGCTCATCTCGATCGGGTACTCCACCTGCCATTGGTGCCACGTCATGGCACATGAGTCCTTCGAGGATGAGGCGGTCGCGAAGCTGATGAACGACCGGTTCGTTCCGATCAAGATCGATCGCGAGGAACTGCCGGACATCGACTCGTACTATATGAACGCGCTCCAGGCGATGACCGGGCAGGGCGGATGGCCGATGACGATCTTCGCCACGCCCGCCGGCAGCCCCTTCTACGCCGGCACGTATTTCCCGCCGGCTCCGCGCGGGAAACTGCCCGCGTTCACCCAGGTGCTCACCGCGGTGTCCCAGACGTGGACGGATCGCCGTGATGAAGTCGATCAGATGACCCGGCGGATGGACCGCGGACTGGCCGAGATGGCCGATGCCGTGACGAGTGCGCTGCCCGCCGAGGCGGCCGCCGAGTCCCTGAGCCCCGAGGAGCTCGATTCCGCAGCCGCGGCCCTCCTCGATTCCTATGACCCGGCGTGGGGCGGATTCGGCGGGGCGCCGAAGTTCCCGCCGATGATGAACGTCCTCCAACTCCTGGCCGCGTTCGTACGGTTGGGTGGGACAGCCTCGGCGAGCGGTTCGGGTGGCCCCGACCCGGCGGGCGGGGACGGCACCGCCGCCTCGGCGAGGGAATCGGACGACGGAGACGATGCCCACCCGATGGATCGGGTGCGCGCGGAGGGACGGCTCGGTTGGCTCGGCGCGGATGGGCACCTGACCGGGGAGCTCGTCCTCGACTGCCTCATCGCCGTCCGTGGGACGCTCGCGCGGATCGCCAGCGGCGGCATGCGTGACCAGGTGCGCGGCGGGATCGCCCGCTACAGCGTCGACCGGCAGTGGTTCGTGCCGCACTTCGAGAAGATGCTCTACGACAATGCCCTCTACCTGCGCGCCGTGGTCGCGTGGGCGAAGGTCGAACGCCGCCTCGACCCGAAGTCGAAATGGCTCGCACTGGCCGAACGCGAGATCGCTGACACCGCGAACTTCCTGGTCAGCGACTTGACGACCGAAGGCGGCTGCATCGCGGCCCTCGACGCGGATTCGCTCAACGAAGCAGGGGTGTCCGAGGAGGGCGCCGCCTACGTGTTCACTCCCGAGGAGTTCGCACAGGCGGGGCAGGCGGGTCTGCTCGGGCTCGTCGACTCGCCGGCCGGCGCGGAACTGTCCGGGCAGGTCGTCGCGGCCGTGCGCATCATCGACTGGCTCGGAATGGAGGACGTGCCCTTCGACGCCGATCATCCCGCGCCCTGGGACATCGAAGCGACACGACGTCAACGCGAAGTGCTCGCCGAGCTGCGGGCACGGCGTTCGCAGCCGGCCCGGGACGAAAAGATCATCACCGAATGGAATGCGCTGGCCGTCACCGCCCTCGCCGAGGCGACGCTGTACACGGGTGCGGGTGCTGAGGGCGCCGATGGCGCGGATTCGGACGGTGCGGGCGCGGATGGTGCAGGGTCGGATGGTGCGGATCCGAGAGAGTGGGGCAGGACCGCACTGCGGTTCTGGGAAGCGATGCACGAACGGTTCGAGCGGACGGGGGCGTCCGATTCAGTGGACGCAGCCGGCTCGGCCGGGTTCGATGTGCGGCGCAGCTTCACCGACGGAGAGCCGGGCCCAGGACGGGGCGGGCTTGCCGATCGGGCGCAATTCATCACCGCTGGGATCACGGTCCGGCAATTGCCGGGCGGGGCCGCCTCGGTGCCGGTGAATGTCCTGGTCACAGCGAGTGCGCAGATGCTCGATGACTTCACCGCCGGCGGTGAGGACGGGATCCTCGAGGTCGTCGATTCGCTCGGTGACGGAATCATCGACGTGAAGTCGGCGGACCCGGTGGACAACACCGTCCCCTCGGGTCGCTCGGCAGCTGCCGAGGTCGTGCTGCTGCTCGCCGAACTCGGCGTCGACGCGGTGGTGGGTGCAGATGCGTCCGCCGCGGCTGCGGGCGATGCGGGATCCGATGGCTCGGAGGCGACGAGCGGGAGTGCCCTGTTGGAGACGGGGAGGCTGCTCGAGCTGCGGGACCGACTCCTCGGCGTCTATCGGGCGCTGGCCGGTCAGGCTCCGCGCGGCTGCGGGCACGCACTCTGGCAGGCCGAACGGGCCCTCGGATCCGTGCGGGTCGCGACCACGGACGCCAGTCTGCGGGCAGCCGCGGCCCGGCACCCATCCCTCACCCTGCTCGCGGACTCGACCGGAGTGCCGGGACCGGACGGCGGCGAGGTCGCCGTCCCCGCGGGGACAGCGATCGTCTGCCGGGGTACGTCGTGCTCCCTGCCGGTTGGGACTGCTGCCGAACTCTCGGCACTGGTGGCCGGGTAACCGAGCCGGACGGGTAGCCGAGTTCAGCGGAAAGCCGAGCTCGACGGATTGCTGAGCCGGACGGATTGCTGAGTTCAGCGGAAAGCCGCGCGTCGCCTCGGGGACGGTCAGCTTTCCAGGCGGAGCTCGCGGTAGCGGTTGAGGGCGGCGGCGATCTCCTGCGCGCGGGGCCGGGTCAGATGGCCCGGGTGGTCGCGGTGGCCGGTGACTGCGTCGATGCCTTGGGCGTCGAGCATGCTCTCGAGCTCGGTGAGGGCTGTGGTCAGCGAGGTGCGTCCGTCGAAGACCTCAGCGAGGTGCTCGAGCGACTCGGCGACCCCGGCGGTCTGCTGGGCGTCGACGAGCTGAGCGACGGCGATGAGGTCGATGAAGCTGCGGCCGAACTGGATTCGATCGGAGCCCTTCGCACGGGCCGACTTCGTCTTCGACGATGGGCGCAGGGCCCGGGCCGTCGGTACGCGCGGTGACGTGACGAAACCGGGGTCGGACGCGTCCGAATCCGTGGCGAGGCCGTGGGCGGTGACACCGACGAGACGGTGCGCTTCTTCGGTGACCTCGCGGGGGACATAGGCATCGAGGGCGATGACGTGATCGGCGACCTCGAAGAACGCACTCGATCCGCCGGCGACGAGCACCGTGGAGACGCCCTGCCTGGTCAGCAGGGGGCGGACGCGGTCGACGAACGGGGTGATCGGTTCCCGCTCGGCAGGAATGAGGTTCCGCATGCGCTCGTCGCGGATCATGAAGTTCGTCGCCGAGGTGTCCTCGTCGATGAGCAGGGTCTGCGCCCCGGCTTCGATCGCTTCGACGAGGTTGGCCGCCTGTGAGGTCGACCCGCTCGCGTTCGTCGTCGA
Source organism: Brevibacterium sp. FAM 24630 (assembly GCF_049804075.1). Classification (NCBI taxonomy): domain Bacteria; kingdom Bacillati; phylum Actinomycetota; class Actinomycetes; order Micrococcales; family Brevibacteriaceae; genus Brevibacterium; species Brevibacterium sp. FAM 24630. The sequence goes on along the minus strand of NZ_JBNBZD010000009.1, from coordinate 90,595 downwards.
GAACGATCTCGTGTCAGTCCCCGACGGTAGGTTGTTGATGAACGCCGAGATGTCGTCGCCGGTCACGGCCCGACCGTCCTCGGCTCGGATGGAGGTGGCAGAAGGGTCGCTGATGACCCACTCGCGTCCGTCGCCCGCGATATGCGGGTAGACACCGCGTTCGAGAGCGCGCAGAATCGTCGACTTGCCGTGGTACCCGCCGCCGACGATGACGGTGACACCACGGGGAATGCCCATACCGGTGAGGCTGCGCCCGCTCGACAGATCGACCGTGTGCTCGAGTTCCGGAGGGGAGGTGAAGGAGACTGCAGTCTCGACATCCATCGGCCGGTCCGAATCCCCGGAGACACGCGGCAGGACCGCACCATTGCCGATGAATCCGACCAGCCCGACCTCGCCGAGGTGATCGCGCAGTTCCAACTGATCCCTGTGCAGCTGGACGTGCGCCTCCAGGTCGTGGGCGGACGGGGAGCCGGACGCCGGCCAGCTGTCGAAGAGGAACAGTGCTTCGGCGAGCTTCGGAAGGTCGCGGGTGAGGATGTCGGCGGCCTGATGGCCGAGGATGCGCCGACCGCGGGCCGGCAGATTGACCAGCAGCCGTGCCTCGAAGCCGGCATCGTCGATGAGGATGTTCGTCCTCTCGAGGATCTCCTGACCCGGCTGGCCGAGGATGAGGGCGCGCTGTTTGAGGTCTGCGAGGATCATGTTGCCGGCCCGCAGAAGATAGTCGGCCGCAACGATCCGGTCGGCACGATCGGTGGTCAGTTCCGGCGGGAGCTTGGCATCGGCCCGGTCGACTCGGACGCGGACCTTCGACGGTGACGCGAAGGGATCGGCCTGGATGCGGTCGATGAAGAGCGTCACCGGTCCGAAGCTGTAGCGGCCGCGGATCTGCTTGAGATTGCCGTAGCTGCGACCGTCGAGGCTGTGCAGAGTGGATGCGAGATTCGACTGACGTGAACTCATTGGACACATGCTACTGGTTGGAGATGACTGCTTACTCGCCCCCTTCGGGTCCGATGCCGTAGAACTGCGCCGCATTGGACCAGAACACGGCATCGGACTCGGAGGCAGTGAGGACTTCGCGGATGAGCGCGAAGTCGGCAGCGGCGAAGGGTCTGCGGGCACGGGTCGACGGCAGGTCCGTGCCCACCATCAGTGCGCCCGGGTCCGTGTCGACGATGCGGCGGACAACCTCGGCGGGATCGAGCTCCACCCGCCCGAAACCGGTGGCCTTGACCTTCACCCCGGCCTCGACGAGGCGCAGCAGAGTGGGCAGACCCTCGGCGTGCATGCCGAGGTGGTCGATGCTCACAGCCGGCAGGGAGGCGATGCGGGAGGCGAGCTCGGCATCGATGGTGCGTGCGTCGATGTAGAGCTCCGCATGCCAGCCGACGAGGTCGAAGACCCGGCGGGCGAAGGTGTCGAGAGCCTCGAGAGCGGTGGAACCGCCACGGGCGATGTTGAAGCGCAGCGCCCTGACGCCGGCGACGTCGAGGGCACGGATCTGATCGTCGCTGGTCTCAGCCGGCAGCTGGGTGACGCCGACATAGTTCGGGCCGAGTTCGCGCAGCGCGGCGAGGAGATACCCCTGATCGAAGCCCTGGAACGAACCGGAGACCACAGCACCGCCGGCGACCTCGACTCCGACCTCCGCCAGGCTCTGCAGGCGGGATCGGTAGTCGGCGACAGTGAACGGGTCCGGCAGATAGCCGTTGTTCTCGATCAGCGGATGATCCCGGTCGATGATATGCAGGTGCGCGTCGAAAGCACGCTGAAGCTCTCCCATGAAACCAACCTACCGAACCCGCGCATGGGGGCCGACAGTCGGCTCGGGAAGATACACCGTGCCGCCCGCAGCGAGGAACTCGCGGCTCTTCTCCTGCATGCCTGCCAGCGCGGCCTGCGCCTCGGCACTGCCGTAGGTGTCACGGATGTCCTGGGAGATGCGCATCGAGCAGAACTTCGGCCCGCACATCGAACAGAAGTGGGCCGTCTTCGCCGGTTCCGCCGGCAGCGTCTCGTCGTGGAACGCCTCGGCGGTCTCCGGATCGAGGCCGAGGGCGAACTGATCGCGCCACCGGAACTCGAACCGTGCCTTCGACAGTGCATCGTCTCTGGCAGTCGCGCCTGGGTGGCCCTTCGCAACATCGGCGGCGTGAGCGGCGATCTTGTAGGTGATGACCCCGGTCTTGACGTCGTCGCGGTCGGGCAGGCCGAGGTGCTCCTTCGGGGTGACGTAGCAGAGCATCGCCGTGCCGTAGCGGGCGATTTCGGTCGCCCCGATCGCCGAAGTGATGTGATCGTAGCCGGGTGCGATGTCAGTCACGAGCGGACCCAAGGTGTAGAAGGGGGCGCCGTGGCAGAGCTTCTGCTGGCGTTCGACGTTCTCGCGCACCAGGTGGAGCGGAATGTGCCCAGGGCCTTCGACCATGACCTGGACGTCGTGGGCCCACGCGCGTTCGGTGAGTTCGGCGAGGGTGTCGAGCTCGGCGAACTGGGCGGCGTCGTTGGCATCGGCGATCGAGCCCGGCCGCAGCCCGTCGCCGAGTGAGAACGCGACGTCGTAGCGGGCGAAGATCTCGCAGAGTTCGTCGAAGTGGGTGTAGAGGAAGTTCTCCTCATGGTGGGCTAAGCACCAGCCAGCCATGATGGAGCCTCCGCGGGAGACCATCCCGGTGACCCTGTTGGCCGTGAGCGGCACGTAGCGCAGCAGCACGCCGGCATGGACGGTCATGTAGTCCACGCCCTGCTCGCACTGCTCAATGACGGTGTCCCGATAGATCTCCCAGGTCAGAGCGTTCGCCTCGCCGTCGACCTTCTCCAGGGCCTGGTAGATCGGGACGGTGCCGATGGGGATGGGGGAGTTGCGGATGATCCACTCTCGGGTGGTGTGGATGTCGTTTCCGGTCGAGAGGTCCATGAGGGTGTCGGCACCCCACTTCGCGGCCCATCGCAGCTTCTGCACCTCCTCGGCGATGGAGCTGGTGACCGCGGAATTGCCGATGTTCGCGTTGATTTTCACAAGGAAGGCCTTGCCGATGATCATCGGTTCGGACTCGGGATGGTTGATGTTGTTCGGGATGATCGCGCGGCCGGCGGCGAGCTCCGAGCGGACGAGCTCGACATCGCACTGCTCGCGCAGGGCGACGAAGCGCATCTCCGGGGTGATGATGCCTTCCCGGGCGTAGTGCATCTGGGTCACGGTCCGGCCGGGCTTGGCCCGGAGTGGGACCGGTTTGCGACCCCTCCACTGCTGTGAGGGCGCTCCGCGGCGCACGGCAGCGCGACCGTCATCGGCGATGCGGTGTCCGCGGGCGGCGTAGGTTTCGGTGTCGAGGCGGCCCTCGATCCAGGGGAACCGCAGTGCCGGCAGTCCTTCCTCGGGGACGCTGCCAGGGCCGACGGTGCGGTAGACGTGGACGGGAGCGTTGGTCCGTCCGTCGGAGTCCTCGAGTTCGATGCGGGTGACGGGAACGCGGATGTCGTGCTCGGCATCCTCGAGCCACGCCGGAGAATGCGTCGGATACTGCTCGATCGTGAAATCGTTCGTGGAGTTCTTCGCATTGGGCACGGTGGCCGAAGCCGTGGCAGGGACAGGTGTTTCAGGGGTGAACGCAGTCATCTGCAGTCCTCGCTTCCTACGCCGGTATCAACCGGATCAGGTTCTACGGTCTCGGACGATCCAGTCCGATCTCAGCCCTTCTGCAGGGCTCCCGTGGGGTCGTGCAATTCGTATCACGTCGACAGCGGTGAGGACAAACCCCGCCGAGGCGGGGGTGCTTCCACGGAGGGTGCCTCCACGGAGGACAACAGCTCCAGCGAAACGACGCTGCCGCATCAGTTCTGCAGGAGCATCAGCCTTGGAGGAACGTCGTCGCGGCTCTGCCGAGGGCGACGACATCGGCGACCGCGACCATTTCGCGGGCCGAATGCATCGAATACAGGGCCGGGCCCACGTCGACGGTCGTCATGCCCAGGCGTGTCGCCGTGAGCGGACCGATTGTCGACCCGCACGGCATCGCATTGTTCGACACGAAGTCTTGGTAGTCGACGCCGGCGGCCGTGCACGCCCGCGACCACACTGCGGTGCCCACAGCATCCGTGGCGTACCGCTGCTGAGCGTTGAGTTTGAGCAGCGGACCGCCGCCGAGGCGGGGACGCACATGCGGATCATGGCGTTCCGGATAGTTCGGGTGAGCGGCATGCCCGGCGTCCGATGACACGCACACCGATGCCGCCAGCGACGCCAGATAGTCGCTGCGCGTCGAGTCCGGCAGCAGAGAGGCGATGATGCGTTCGGTGACATCGGCGAGGAACGGTCCGCACGCACCGGAGCGTGAGTTCGACCCGATCTCCTCGTGGTCGAAGGCGGCGAAGAGCGCAATGCCTTCGACCGAGTCGGCGTCGAGACTCGTCAGTGCAGTGACCCCGGCATGGACGGACAGAAGGTTGTCCAACCTCGGCGAGGCGAAGAACTCCTCACGTGCACCGAAAAGCGCCGGCTCCTGGGTGGGGACGGTGTACACGTCGTGACCGACCACCGCCTCGGGATCGACCTCGGCGGAAGCGGCGAGCAGTTCGATGACGTCGGCCTCGGCGAGATCGGCCAAGCCGATCACGGGAGCGGTGTGACGCTGCTTGTCCAAGGCCAGACCGTCATTGACCTGCCGGTCGAGGTGGATTGCCAGCTGCGGAATGCGCGCGATCGGACCGGTGCGGGCGAGCACGACCCGGCCGTCGGCGAGGCTGAGGCGACCGGCGAACGCGAGTTCCCGGTCGAGCCAGGAATTCAGCAGCGGACCGCCGTAGATCTCCACTCCGACCTGGCGCATGCCCTCGGCGGTGTATTCGTCCCCGGGTTTGAGTTTGAAGGCCGGGGAATCCGTGTGGGATCCGAACACGCGGAACCCGGGGACTGCCTCGGCGGTGGTCGTGGGATTCATCCACGCGATGATCGCACCGTCGCGGACGACGAAATGGCCGGATCCGGGCGTCAACGCCCATGCGCTCGCCTCATCGAGGCGGGAGAAACCGGCCTGCTCCAAACGGGCGGCTGCGGTGGCTACGGCGTGGTAGGAGCTGGGGGAGGCACTGACGAAGTCGCCGAGGTCGGCCGCTGTCTGCGCGGCGACAACCGGGTCCGGGTGTGATTCACTCATTTCCCCAGCCTATCGTTTGCGGTAGTTTGGATGACAAGGAACAAGGCCTCAGGCACCGGTCAGACATCGGTTCCGAGGGTAAGGCGGCGGCAGGGATCCTGCGCCCGCAACAGCAACGGCAAGGAGTGTTCGACGTGAACCAGTTCGTGACGGAGTGGAACACCTGGCGCGACTCACGGAACTCGGCACTGGCGAAACCGTTCGGCTGGCTCAGCGTCGTCGGACTGCACTGGCTCGACGTCGAGTCCACCTGGCCCGATGCCCCCGGCACCTTCACCGTCGAGGACGGCTGGGTCACCGTCGCCCTCGACTCCGGAATCAATGCCGGTCCCGCTGCCGAGACCTTCGACCTGCTGAGCCAAGCCGCCGGCGGCGGTGCGGGTGCCGGGACAGGCGGCGGTGCGGTCCGAGCGACGAGCCCCTCGGTGCCCAGCGACACCTCGACCCTGCCTGCTGTGACAGACCACGCCGCCACAGGAGCTTCTGCCGCTGACAACGCCTCCGCAGATGCCGGTGCGGCCGAGGCCGGAACCGCGGGTCATGACTCGGCCCCAGCCCGACCGCAGGTGCGTGTCGAGGACAACGGCTTCACCGCGAAGCTGCCGGCCGGGGGATCGCTCAACTGGTTCACCGTCGGCAATGTCCTCTACGAGCTCATCGACCGGGGCGGCCGCCTCGGTGTGCGTGTGCGCGATTCGAAATCGCCGCTGCTGGGCAAATTCTTCGAAGTCCCGGTCTTCGACCCGAACCCAGACTTCGTCTTCCTCGCCCGGTTCACCCGGTTCGACCCGTTCCCGACCCATACGATCGAAACCGCGCAGGAGGATCTGCAGCTGCAGACCCAAGCCGCGGGAACCGTGACCTTCGAAACTCAGCAGGGCGAGGTCACACTGCTTGCCACCGGGTGCCCGAAGACCGGGCTCCACCTGGACTTCCACGATGGAACGAACGGGGCAACCACTTCGGCGTGGCGGACGATCGACCTCGGAGTGCCGAATCAGGACGGCTCGCTCGTCATCGATTTCAACCGCGCGGTCAACTACCCCTTCGCGTTCACCTCGTTCGCGACCTGCCCCGCCCCGATCGAGGGCAACGTCGTGCCCTTCGAGGTCACGGCGGGTGAGCGGCGTCCCCCGTTCTTCTTCTCGGAAGCCGGGATCAACGTGCCGTTCCTGTTCTACGTGTGGTGGGACGAAGAGAGCGCCGAGGTGACCCGGCCCTGGTACTCCCGGTTCGGCCTCGACATCACGGTCCTCAACCCGAACCACGATGACGGTCGGGTCTCGCTCGTCGGCTTCGACGGAGTCGCGATGTCCGGCGGCGACCTCAGCCCGCTGGGGCGCAAGGCCCGATCGCGGCTCATCGACGTCGCCACCGAAGCGCTGACCTCACGGATCCCGGTCATCGGCATCGGAGCGTACTCGGCGTTCGTCATTCAGGCCCAGCGGGAACTGCGCTCGCAGCAGGGCTACAACGACGGCATCGAGGTCGAATACCAGGCGCCGGACGATCGTCTGCTCATCGTGATGAATAACGAACTCGAACCGCAGCAGGCCGGGTTCGATGTCGTCCACACCGACGCCAGTGGGCTGCTGTATGTGGAGATGCCCTTCGACATTCCGCTCGAATCCGAGCTCACCGAGGTCGAGGATTTCGAAGCCGCGCTGCAGGCCGACGCTCCGATCACCAGCTGGCAGGAATTCGACTTCCGCATGGTCCACCTCATCCGCGGCCACCGCTGACCACCCCCAGAACTACCTGACGGCGGCCCAGCAACTTCGCGCGAGGTTGCTGGGCCGCCGTCAGGTAGCAATGGGAGGGGGAGTGGTTACCAGATGGTCACGCGCTCCTCGGGAGCCAGGTACATGCCGTCGCTTTCGCTGACGCCGTAGGTGTCGTGGAAGGCCGTCATGTTCTTCACGACCTGATTGCAGCGGAACTCCTCCGGCGAATGGGGGTCGATCGAGAGCCTGCGGACGCGCTCCTCGGTGCGCATCTTCGACCGCCACGCTTTCGCCCAGGCTTCGAAGAACGCCTTCGCCTGCTCCGGGCTCGGCGCCACTGGCACACCGGGAGTCCCGGCCCGCTCACCGAGTTCGAGTTCGAGAGCCTTCCACCCGATCGACAGACCGCCGAGGTCACCGATGTTCTCCCCGACCGTCAGCGCCCCGTTGACATGCTGGGCGTCATCGAGACCGGCCGGAACCAGTGCCTCGTACTGGGCGATGAGCGCGTTCGTGCGCTCCTCAAAACGCTCCCGATCCTCCGACGTCCACCAGTCGACGAGGTTGCCGTCCCCGTCGTAGCGCGAACCCTGATCGTCGAAGCCGTGCCCGATCTCGTGACCGATGACCGCACCGATCGCCCCGAAGTTCGCCGCCACATCACCTGCGGCATCGAAGAACGGCGGCTGGAGGATCGCGGCGGGGAAGACGATCTCGTTCATCACCGGGTGGAAGTAGGCGTTGACCGTCTGCGGGGTCATCAGCCATTCGGTCCGGTCGATGCCTCCGCCGATGCGGCGCACCTGCCGCACGTGTTCGGCCTGGGCGCAGCGGCGGACGTTGCCCACCAGATCCGAGGAATCGATCGCAGCCGGGTACTCCCGCCACACCTCGGGATAGCCGACCTTCGGGGTGAACTTCGAGAGCTTGACCAGCGCACGGTCCTTCGTCTCCTCGCTCATCCAGTCGAGCTCGCGGATCGACTTGTCGTAGGCCTTGATGAGCATGCCCACGAGGTGGTCGATGGCTTCCTTGGCTTCGGGCGGGAACTCGGCGGCGACATAGAGTTTGCCGACGGCCTCGCCGAGGAGGGACTCGACGAGCCCGACCCCGCGCTTCCAGCGTTCCCGCAGCGCCGGCGTGCCCGAGAGCGTGCGGGCGTTGAAGTCGAAGTTCTCCTCGACGAATTCATCGGCCAGCAGGGACGCGGTGTCGGAGACGACGACGAAGCGCAGCCAGGTCTTGAGGGTGTCGATATCGGTCTCGGCCCACACCTTGGCCATGCCGGTGACGAAGGACGGCTGAGAGACCACGAGGTATTTGAGGTCGGTGGCTTCGGCGGTGAGCAGCCCCAAATAGGAGTCGAAGTCGAACTCCGGGCCGAGGTCGCGCAGTTCGGCGATCGAGTACTTGTTGTAGGTCTTCTCGGCGTCGCGGCAGGCCACCCGGTCCCAGTGGTGGCGGGCGATCTCGGTTTCGAACGCCATGACCTTCGCGGCCACCTCGGCGTCGGAGATCCCGGACTTCTCACCGAGCCCGGCCAAGGCGGACATCTTCTTCACATGGGCGAGGAACTTCGCGCGCACCTCGGCGTGGTCGTCGTTGAAGTAGTAGTCCTCGTCGGGCAGGGAGATGCCGGCCTGGACGAGGTAGAGGGCGTAGACGTCGGAGTCCTTCGCATCGGCGGTGACGTACCCGCCGAGCACTCCGCCGATGCCTTCGATCTCGAGCCGGGCCAGCAGGGCCGCGAGCTCGGACTTGTCCTCGGCGGCGTCGATGGCGGTGAACGTCGAGTCCAGCGGGGTCACACCGAGTTCGTTGATGCGGTCGACGTCCATGAACGAGGTGAAGAGGTCCGCGACCTTCTGGCCCTCGGAACCGGGTTCCTGTGGGGCGTCGGAGACGGCGGTGATGAGGTCGCGGACCTTGGTCTCGGCGGTGTCGAAGAGCTCGCGCATGGCACCGTCGCCGGCCCGGTCGTCGGGGATGGTGAACGCGTCGATCCACTCGCCGTTGATGTTGCGGTACAGGTCGTCCTGAGGGCGCACCGAGGCGGAAGAAGTTTCAGAAGTCATGGTGCAACAGTATCGTGATCAGCAGGGGTTCTGCGCTGGAGTTTCCGACGTCGTCCGTCGGTCGGCCGCCCGCCGCAGATCGTTGAGGAGGAACGAATGAGTATGGCATCCGTCGTGTTCGTGTGCACCGGCAATATCTGCCGCTCGGTGACGGCCGAACGCGTGCTCGAGCATCATCTGAGGATCAACGGCACCGAGGCGGTCGTCGATTCCGCCGGAATCAGCGACGAGGAGGCGGGCAATCCCATCGACCCACGTCAGGCGCGGGTGCTCGCGGCCGCCGGCTACCGCACCGATGATCACGCCGCTCGACAGATCACGGTCGACTGGCTGGCCGAACGCGATCTGGCCGTGGCGATGACCGCTCGCCACTATCGTGCGCTGCAGCGGCTGATCGAGCAGATCCCCGCCGAGGCGGCCCCGGAGCTGCGGATGCTGCGTGAGTTCGATCCCCGGCTGGTTCCGGACGGGTCCGAAGACGGGTCCGAAGGCGAGTCCGTCGGTCGTGGGCAGGGCCGCGGGATCAGTGATGCGGCCGAGCCCGGTGCCCCCGCACCCGATGTGCCGGACCCCTGGTACGGCGAATTAAAGGATTTCGAAGAAACTCTTGAGACAATTGAAGTGTCCGTGCCGGGAATCACCGATCACCTGCACGCTCTGGCCGAGAAGTCTGCGTGATACTGGAAGCAGAATCGCCGATCGATGAACGAACGCCCTGAAGGAGAAACTCTCATGACTCGTACTAAGTGGTCCGCTTTCAAGCTGGGCTTCGCCGCCCTGCTGGTGGCTGCCTTGAGTGTCTTCGCGTTTGCGCCCGCCAGTGCTCACGACCAGCTCGTGTCCTCGAACCCCGAAGACGGGGCGGAACTGGATCAGCAGCCCGAGTGGCTCGAGATGACGTTCTCCGGGAACATCCAAGAGGTCGGCTCCGAAGTCACCGTCGTCGTCGACGGCAAGGACGTCTCGGCCGGTGAGCTCACCGTCGAGGGCAAGAAGCTCAGCGTGGCGCTGCCCGATGACCTCAAACCCGGCGACTATGAGGTGACCTGGCGTGTGGTGTCCCAGGACGGACACCCGATCTCCGGTGACTATGCCTTCACCATCAAGGACTCCGAGGGCGCAGGCGGCGCTGTCGAAGAGTCCACCAAGGCTGGCCTCGGCGGCGGAGTCGTCGACGAACCGGGCAAGGACACCGGAGAGCGCGGTGAGATCGGAGAGGCCAGCGGCAGCGATTCCGGTATGTCGACCCCGATGATCGTGCTGCTCTCCGTCGGCGGACTCGCGATCATCGTCATCGTCGTCCTGCTCATGCGCCGCAAGGCCCAGGGCCTGCCCGGCACCAAGGGCGATGATTCGAGTTCCGGCCCCGGTCCGAAGAACGACTGAGGTCCGCGGCACAGCGACACTCATCTGACGAACCGATGGCCGAGGCCCCGGAGGCGAGAGCTTCCGGGGCCTCGCTGCATCGTCGGACCGTTTGCGTGCGGGACTCGACCGGCGCAGAGGCCGCGGAATAGAACCGGACCGGGACGCTGTTGTCCTACAGGGCTGATCGCCTCACCGAGCATCGACATCCGATCGCTCGCCACCACCTCGCTGACCGAAGGACGGCATCACAGTGTCCATTCCTCTCAACATCCTCGACCTCGTCTCCATCCGTGAGGGATCCACGGCCCGCGAGGCCATCGCGAATTCGATGTCGACCGCCGCGCTCGCCGATGAACTGGGCTACTCACGCCTCTGGTTCGCCGAGCACCACAACACGATGGGTTTGGCTGCCAGCGCCACGGCACTGCTCATCTCTCAGGCCGCCTCGGTGACGGAGAGGATCCGAGTGGGCTCCGGCGGTGTGATGCTGCCCAACCATGCGCCGCTCATGGTCGCCGAGCAGTACGGAACCCTGGCGAACATCCATGGCGATCGCATCGACCTGGGCCTGGGGCGCGCCCCCGGCACTGACGGCATGACGGCCCAGGCGCTGAGCCGTTCCTCGGCCGAACCGCAGTCCTTCGCGCAGAACATCTACGACCTGCAGGGCTGGTTCAGCGAACGGGGTCAGGCCTACAGCGCACCGATCAAGTCGGCCGTCTCGGCTGGAACAAACGTTCCGATCTGGGTGCTCGGGTCGACGATGAATGGGGCGTCGATCGCCGGTCAGCTGGGGCTGCCGTTCTCACTGGCCTCGCACTTCGCTCCCGATCAGATCGACGCGGCCATCAAGGTCTACCGTGATTCCTTCACCGCCGATGCCCCGACCGCGCAGATCGACAAGCCCTACGTCATGGCCGGGATCAATGTGATGGTCGCCGACACCGACGCCGAGGCGCAGCGTGAGTTCACCCCGGTCAGGCAGATGTTTGCGGACATCGGCCGGGGACGCAGCCGGCAGCTGCAGCCGCCGGTCGAGCCGAGCGAATTCGCCGCTCAGGGCATGGGCGAGAACCCGATGCTCACGATCAGCGCCGTCGGCTCGCCGGACACCGCGACCGAGCAGATGGCCGAGTTCGTCGAGCGCACCGGTGCCGATGAGCTCATCACCGTCACCTACGCCTACGACATCGAGGTGGGCCAGCGGTCACTGCGCCTGTTGGCTGACGCCTGGTTTTGACTCGGCACCTCACCTCGTGAGCCGCACATGTGCGGCCAGCCCGGTGTCGTCGGCGGCCAGGACTCGTGCGGTGCTGAGGATCGTGTCCTCCATCGCCGAGGCGGCCCGTGTCGGTCGCACATCTGCGCGGGTCGCGATGCTCACCGTCCGTGACAGGCTCGGCTCCACCAGTTGGGCCGAGATCAGCTGAGGTCGGTCGACGAGGACCATGGCGGGGACGATCGCCACGCCAACGCCGCGTTCGACGAAGCGCAGCACCGCGTCCATCTCCCCGCCCTCGACGACGACGTTCGGGTACAGGCCGCTCGATTCGAAGGCCGCCGAGGTGGCCTCCCGCAGGTCGTACCCGTGATGGAACAGGACCTGGGGGAGTGCGGCCACCTCGGCGAGGGTGATCTGATCGCCGCTGATCAGCGCCCCGTCGGCGGCCGCGATGACGACGAGATCCTCGCCGAGCACTTCCTGCATCTGCAGTCGGGGTGTCTGCGCGCCGAGGTCGACGGTGCGGGTGATGAGCGCGAGGTCGAGTTCGCCGGCACCCAGAGCCTCGATGAGCTCCCGGGATCCCTTCTCGACGAGTTCGAGCTCGACTCCAGGATGCTGATGGTGGAAGCGACTGATCGCCTCGGCGACGAGGCTTACGCACAGGGTCGGGGTGGCGCCGAGGCGGATCCGACCGCGGCGCAGGCCGGCGAGCTCGTCCATGTCACGGCGGATCGCCTCGGCGTCGGCGAGCATCCGACGGGCCGTCGGCAGCAGCGTCTCGCCCGCCGCAGTCAGCGAGATGTGGCCGTGGGCGCGGTGGAAGAGCTCTGCGCCGAGCTCCTTCTCCAGGGTCGAGATCTGGCGGCTCAGCGAGGGCTGAGCCAGGTGCAGGGTGGCGGCCGCCTTCGTGAAATGACCGGTGGCGGCGACCTCGACGAAACTCGTCAGCTGTTCCAGATTCATGTCAATAGCGTATCGCTATCAACTCGACTCAAACAATGCATTGGACGTATGTGGTGGGCGCTCTTAGCGTGGAAGCATGACCACTACACAGGGAACAGCCCGTCGCAGAGAACGCTCCATCTCCACCTCCGTGCTCGTCATCGGCACCGGTGGATCGGGCCTGCGCGCCGCGATCGAAGTCGCCGAAGCAGGGGGCGATGTCCTCGCCGTGGGCAAGCGCCCGAAGGAAGATGCACATACCTCGCTCGCGGCCGGCGGCATCAACGCCGCACTGGCCACCGTCGACCCCGAGGACACGTGGCAGCAGCACGCGGCCGATACGATCAAGGAATCCTATGACCTCGCCAACCCCCGCACCGTCGAGATCGTCACCCAGGGCGCAGCCGAAGGCATCGCCGACCTGGAGCGATATGGAATGGACTTCGCGAAGGAGGACGACGGTCGGATCTCTCAGCGCTTCTTCGGCGCCCACACCTGGCGCCGCACCGCTTTCGCCGGAGATTACACGGGCCTGGAGATCCAGCGCACCCTCATTCGTCGTGCCGAGGCCCTGAACATCCCGATCCTCGATCGGGTCTACATCACGAAGCTCCTCGTCGCCGATGGTCGCATCTTCGGTGCCTTCGGCTTCGACGTCATCGACGGCACCGCCTACCGCATCCACGCCGACGCCGTCATCCTCGCCGCCGGCGGGCACAACCGCATCTGGCGGCGGACCTCCTCCCGTCGGGATGAGAACACCGGCGACTCGTTCCGCCTGGCCGTCGAGGCCGGAGCGCGTCTGCGCGACGCCGAGCTCGTCCAGTTCCATCCCTCGGGCATCATCGAACCCGAGAATGCCGCGGGCACCCTGGTCTCCGAGGCGGCCCGCGGTGAGGGCGGAATCCTGCGCAACGGCCTGGGGGAGCGGTTCATGGAACGCTACGATCCCGAGCGGATGGAGCTGTCCACCCGTGACCGCGTCGCCCTGGCCGCCTATACGGAGATCGCCGAGGGCCGCGGCACGGAGAACGGCGGCGTCTGGCTCGACGTGTCCCACCTGTCGCGGGAGACGATCATGAACCGGCTGCCGCGCGTGTTCGCCACACTCATGGAGACGCAGATGCTCGACATCACGGCCAGCCCGATCGAGATCGCACCCACCGCTCACTACTCGATGGGCGGGGTGTGGGTCGATCCCGTCGATCACAGCACCGATGTCGAGGGACTGTGGGCCATCGGCGAGGCCTCGTCCGGTCTGCACGGGGCCAACCGCCTCGGCGGCAATTCGCTCATCGAACTCCTCGTCTTCGGTCGGATCGTCGGACGGTCCGCGGTTGCCTACTCCGAGGAGCTCGAGGCACAGGTGCGTTCGCGCGATGCCGTCGCCGAGGCGCGGGCCGAGATCGATGATCTGCTCGCCTCGGACGGTACGGAGAATGTCCGGGCGCTGCAGCGCGAGGTCCGCAACCTCATGACCGAGCATGCCGGCGTCGTCCGTGACGAGGCTGGACTGCAGGCCGGACTGGAGAAGCTCGCGGGCATCGAGGCTCGGATGGAGAATGTGGGCATCCACCCGGATATCGCCGGCTTCGCCGATCTCTCGCACGCCTTCGATCTCAAGTCCTCGGTGCTCGCGGCCCGGGCGACGATCGAATGCGCGCTTGAGCGCCGCGAGACCCGCGGCTGCCACAACCGCAGCGACTATCCGGAGCAGGACCCGAGCCTGCAGGTCAACCTCGTGTGGTCGCCGTCGACGGGAGTCGTGCGCGAGGACATCCCGCCCGTTGCCCCCGAGGTCGCCGAGCTCATGCGCCATGATGAGATCAGCCAGGAGGGCAAGCTCGTGGAGTGAGGCTCGCCCGCAACGACCCTCCAACACACCCGACGGCGGCGCAGCTACCCCGCGCGAGGTAGCAGTGCCGCCGTTAGGTGTGTCTGTGCGCTGAGGGTCAGCAGATCGACGACAGTTCCCGGCCCGCTGAAAAGTGGGCGGGAGAGTCTGCGGGGGCTTGACCGAACCGCAGAAGAGGTTGTGTGGTCACCCTTGCGGGGGCTGTGTGTTCGCGCCCTCAGGATCTTGATGCATCTATCAATGCATGCATCTGTTAGCCTGTTGGCGTGAACGAACTGCTGACGCTTCCCTGGCAACGCACCGACGACACCGCCCCGATCGCCTCGCGGATGGCCGCCTGGGCGGCTCGAGAGATCATCGAACGGCGCTTCGAACCCGGCGAGCTCCTCACCGAGGCTGACCTCGCCGAGGCGCAGAAGGCCAGTCGCACCCCGGCACGGGAGGCGATGCTCCAGCTCGAGCGGTGGAGACTCGTCCGTCTCGTCCCGAAGAAGGGGGCGATCGTGACGACCGTGACGAGCAGGGAACGACGTGACCTGCTCGCCGTCCGCGCCATGTTCGAAACCGATGCCGTCCAAGAGCTGACCACACGCGGCGGCCTCGAAACCCTCGCGGACGACCTGCGGGCTCTCCTCGACGGGCAGCGGCAGGCCGTCGAGGAGAGCAATCCGCTCGACTTCGCGAGCTTCGACTACGCCTTCCACGCCCGACTCATCCGCGGCGGAGGCAACAGCATCGTCGAGGAGCTGCTGACCACGATGGGCCCGAGGCTGGCACGGCTGACCTACCAAGTCGCCACCGACCAGCCGGGCACGCTCGACACCCTCCTGAGCGAGCACGAACGCCTCACCGACCGTGCCGAGCACGGCAGCGCCGAGGAATTCGGACAGCTCGTCCACGAACACATCGACGCCTCCCATTTCCCGCAGGGGCGACCGCTGTGACCGCCGGGTCCGATGCCGCGACCACCGATTCGACGACCTCGCCGATGGCCTCCGCTTCTCGCACAGAGACCGCCCAGATGCAGGCCGACGCCGCCGACCCTCGCCCGCGCCGAGGCGGTGCGTGGCTTCGCGTAGCACCGGCCATGTTCCTCCTCGCCTGGGGCGGCAATCACTTCACCCCTCTCGTGCACATGTACGAAGAGGACGGCGGCTATGCCGTCTGGCAGGCGAACCTGCTCCTGGGAATGTACGTCGGTGGACTGATTCCGGGACTCCTGGTCGCCTCGGCGCTGTCTGATCGTCGCGGACGCAAACCGCTCCTCATCGCCGGAACGATCGCCGCGATCCTCGGCAGCGTGCTGCTGGGACTCGGCTTCGACCTCTTCTGGCTGCTGTGCGTGGGCCGAGTGCTCGCCGGTGCTGGAGTCGGCGTGGCGATGTCCGTGGGCACGAGCTGGATCAAGGAACTCTCCGCCCCGCCTTTCGATCACCGGGCCGGCATCACCGCTGGCGCTCGCCGCCCGGCCCTGACCCTGACCTTGGGCTTCGCGCTCGGTGCGGCGGTGACCGGGTGCCTCGCCCAATGGGGGCCACTGCCCGAGGCGACCCCCTACGCGGTCCACACACTGCTGAGCATCATCGCCTTGGTCATCGTTCTCACCGCGCCGGAGTCCCTGGGCGGGGACCGCCGTTCGACCGAACACTGGTGGCGCGGACTGCGGATCCCGCTGGTCGGCCACCGGACCTTCGTGCGACTCATCATCCCCGCCGCCCCGTGGGTCTTCGGCGCCGCCGGCATCGCCTACGCGGTCATGCCCGCCCTCGTGCAGGACACGCTGGGGGAGTGGACGACGCTGTACGCGACAGTGCTCACCGTCGTCACCCTCGGTGCCGGAGCGCTTGTGCAGAACGCCGTTCCCCGGATCAACCGCTGGTCAGGAGGTCGGGCGCTCGTCGTCGGGCTCGGCCTGATGTCGCTCGGGATGGTGCTCGCCGTCGTGGCGGCACTGGTGGCCAGCCCGATCCTTGCCTTCGTCGTGGCCATCGTGCTCGGCATCGCCTACGGCACCTGTGTGGTGGCCGGACTCATCCTCGTCCAGGCCATCGCCGCACCGGACGACCTGGCCGGAATCACCGGCGTCTACTACTCACTGGCCTACTCCGGATTCCTCCTGCCGACAGTGCTCGCCGCACTGCTGCCGGTGATGCCCTACAGCCTGTCGCTGGCAGGGGTGGCCGTGATATGCCTGCTCTGCCTCGCCGCTGTCGCCCGCGCTTCGAGCAGGCGCTGGTGAGCAAGCGCCCGTGGCGAGGATACAACCACGGTGAGCAAGCGTCCGGGGTGTGGGAAAGACCATGGTGAGGGGCGCAGGGGAAGAAC
Source organism: Brevibacterium sp. FAM 24630 (assembly GCF_049804075.1). Classification (NCBI taxonomy): domain Bacteria; kingdom Bacillati; phylum Actinomycetota; class Actinomycetes; order Micrococcales; family Brevibacteriaceae; genus Brevibacterium; species Brevibacterium sp. FAM 24630. The sequence continues at coordinate 73,919 of NZ_JBNBZD010000009.1, read as the reverse complement.
TAGGATGAAAACACTTCGCAACCACCTGATAGGGGTCGACATTCATGCTCGGTAATCAACGCACGAAGCCATCACCGGCGGTCAGCGCCTTCATCGACATCATGGGACCGCGCCACGTCCTCACCTCGGCGCGGGCCACTGCTCCCTATGCCAAGGGCAACCGCTTCGGCGGCGGCAGCGTCCTCGCCGTTCTGCGGCCGGGCAGCCTCGTCGATATGTGGCGGGCGCTGCAGGTCTGCGTCGACAACGACCTCATCGTCATCCCGCAGTCGGCGAACACCGGCCTGACCGGCGGTTCCGGCCCCGGCGCGCAGGACTACGACCGCGAGATCGTCATCATCTCGACCCTGCGCATCAACCAGATCCACCTCATCAATGACGCTCGCGAAGCCGTCTGCCTCGCCGGATCGACGCTGTACGAACTCGATGAGAAGCTCGCCCCGCTCGGCCGCGAACCGCACTCGGTCATCGGGTCGTCGTCGATCGGTGCGTCCGTCGTCGGCGGAATTGCCAACAACTCCGGCGGGTCTCAGATCCGAAAAGGTCCGGCATTCACGAAGCAGGCGATCTTCGCCCGAGTGACCGAGGAGGGACGGCTGGAACTGGTCAACCACCTCGGCGTGAAGCTCGGTGACGATCCCGCTCACATCCTCGACAAGCTGCACCGCGGTGACTGGGATCCGGCCGATGTCACGCCCGCGCCCGAGGACACGATGGAGACCGAATACGGCGAGCAGGTGCGTCGGATCGTCGACTCGCCGGCCCGGTTCAACGCGAACCCCGACTATTTGTACGAGGCCTCGGGGTCGGCGGGCAAGCTCATGGTCTTCGCCGTGCGCACCCGCACCTTCCCGAAGGTCACGGACGCGACCACGTTCTATGTCGGCACGAACTCCCCGGCCGAGCTCGAAGCGCTGCGCCGCGCGATCCTGACCTCGGACATGCCGCTGCCGATCTCCGGCGAATACATGGGCCGGCCGTCATTCGACCTCGCGGAGAAGTACGGCAAGGACACGTTCGTATCGATCAAGCACGCAGGCAGCCGGGAGCAGATCAGGCTCTTCGCGCTGAAGAACTGGGCCAACGGGGTGTTTGCGAAGCTGCCGTTCTTCGGCGAGACCGTTGCCGACACCATCGCGCAGAACGCGTTCAATCTGCTGCCGCAGCAGCTGCCGAAGCGGATGCTCGAGTACCGCGACCGGTTCGAACACCACCTGCTGCTCGTCGTCAGCGGCGAGGAGAAGGCGCGGATGGGTGCGTTCCTCGATGACTTCTTCGCCGAGGCGGCCCACCACGGTGCGTACTTCGTCTGCGATGCCGATGAGGCTCAGTCCGCGATGCTCCACCGGTTCGGTGCTGCGAGTGCAGCCACCCGTTACTTCAACCTCAACCGCGAGGACTCCTCGGACATGATCACCTTCGACGTCGCGCTGCGCCGTGATGATGAGGACTGGCTCGAGGTGCTGCCGGACGAGATCGCCGACCAGCTGCACATCAGCTCCTACTACGGCCATTTCTTCTGCCACGTCTTCCACCAAGACCATGTGGCGAAGAAGGGTGTTGATCCGGTGGCGCTGAAGAAGCAGATGACGGCGCTGCTCGAGGAGCGCGGTGCGGCCGTGCCCGCCGAGCACAATTTCGGTCGGCTCTATCAGGTGCCTTCGAAGATGGAGGCCCACTTCAAGGAACTCGATCCCTGCAACGTCTTCAACCCCGGAGTCGGAGAGACCTCGCCGAAGAAGAACTGGGCCTGAGCTCGGCTTCCCGCGCGTTCTTCGCATTCGTGCCGGCTCGCGCTGCCCTCGCGTCCGTGGCCACTCGCGCTGCCCTCGCGTCCGTGGCCACTCGCGCTGCCCTCGCGTCCGTGGCCACTCGCGCTGCCCTCGCGTCCGTGGCAGCTCACGCTTACGGTGCGTCCCTCGCCGCAAACAGCAAAACACCCCGGTGCGCCGGGGTGTTTTGGCGTGAACGATGAGGGATGCTCAGGCAGCAGTGCGAAGTGTCACTTCCGCGACGGTGTGCCGCTGGCAGTGAAGTGATGCCCACTGACCGTCCGACTGCCGGTTGAACGGATGCCCACACCGCCGAGGCGGTCAGTCCTCGTCTTCGATGTCAGCAGCTGCGGCCGCCTCGGCGCGGGCCTGCTTGATCTTGCGTGTGCGAGAGATCGTCGTGAGGGTGATCGTAGCGATGAAGCCGACCGCCGCACCGATCACGATGGCGTACATGCTGGTTGGGGCGCCGAATGTAGCGCTCGTTCCCATGCCGGCATCGATGAGCGGACGGCCTTCGCTCATGTGGAAGACAATCGCACCGACCCAGACGATGGCGAACACCGCGCCGACGATGTTGCCGACGACCAGCCGTTTCGGTGAGACGCGGGCCATCGACATCGAGAAATCCACATTCTCGCGCTTGCAGTAGCCCGAAATGACGCTGCTGGTCGCGATGGAGCCGAGGATGATGAACGCGCTCCACACTCCCGCGCCGAGAACGGCGAAGATGAGGCCGAGCGCGAAGAACACGTAGGTGGAGACGACTGCCCCCAACGTATACGCGCGCAGGATGACGTCGCGCTCGCGTTCATCGCCCATGGACGGGTCGTTGAAGCCGGCGATCTTGTCGGCGAGTTCGTTGCCGCGGTGCTTCTTGTTGCTGATGTTGCTCATGGGGCTTCCTCCTGCAGTGAGAAGATCTCTTCGACAGTGGTGTTCAGTGCGCGGCTGATCCGTATGGCCAGGTAGACGCTTGGGGCGTAGTCGCCCTTTTCTGTGGCGATGATCGTCTGCCGTGATACTCCGGTCAGTTGTGCCAGTTGGGCTTGGGTGAGCCCGGATGCCTTGCGAGCCTGTTTGAGGTTCGAGGTCTGAACTTCCATGGGGCTCCTTGGTGTCAACTTTGTTTTACATCTCAAAGTAAAGCATGGTTGACATTGTGGTGTCGATGATCTTTGACATCGCCGAGGTGGTTCCGCCGTTCCGTGCCGCGTGCCGGTCATTTCGCGGCGGTCTTTGCGCATAACCTCTCGTGGGCGCGAAAACACCGCGGTGCACCAGGGCGTTTTCACGCTACCGGTGATGGGTGAGCAGGCGGGTGTGAAGTGACGCAGTCGGGAGGGAGTGCCGCGAACGGTGGGTGATGGGTGCTCGTCGCGGCCTCAGCGACGATGGCGGGCGCCGGATCAGGGATTCGTATCGTCACCGGGGGAGTGCGTGTGTATGTCGTCGCCGGGGGCGTGCGTGTGCATGCGAATTCCCTCATTGTTGAAGATGCTCAGCACCTGGGCCGAGCGCTTGCCTGCTGCGCAGATGCTGTGCGGGATGCGGGTGTCGAATTCGGCGGCCTCCCCGTTGGTGAGGACGAGATCCTGACTGCCGAGGAGCAGGCGCAGTCGCCCAGAGATGACGTAGAGCCATTCAAAGCCGTCGTGGACCTGCGGCTCCGGGGGAGTGGCGACGGGCGGGTAGGTGATCCTGTAGGTGGCGACGGGAGAGCCCTCTGGCGCGAGGGGCGTGATGACCATGCCGTTCCTGCGGATGGCTCGGCGGCGAACCCGAGGGTCGGCAGCCTTCGGAGTCACGAGATCGTCGATGCTGATGCCGAACTGACGAGTGAGGGGGAGGAGCAGCTCGAGACTGGCTTGTCTCTTTCCGGATTCCAGGCGTGAGAGGGTGCTCGGTGAGATGCCGGCGCGAGTGGCCACCTCGTCGAGTGTCCAGTCTCGATCATTGCGCAGTGCGCGCAGACGCGGCCCGATGTGTTTGAGTTCCTCAGTCATGTCCGTCCCTGAATCTCCCGGATGCGGTGGTCTCCGACTCCTTGTCTTGCCAATTGTGCAAGAAGCATTGCGCACGGGCAAGGTCTGAGCTGACCATGAAAGCATGAGCGAACACTGGGAAGTCATCATCGTTGGAGGAGGCGTCGCCGGCTTGTCGGCGGCACTGACCTTGGGACGCGCGCGCAGGCAGGTGCTGGTGGTCGATGTCGGCGAGCCGCGCAACCGCTTTGCCGCGCATATGCACGGCATGCTCGGAAGCGACGGGGTCGACCCCAGCGAGCTGCTGCGGCGCGGACGAGAAGAGGTGAGCGCCTACGATGTCACGATCCGCCCGGGGGCAGTCGAGACTGTCGCAGAGGTCGATGATGGACTCGCCGTGACCTTTGCAGATGGCAGTACGGCCACGACGCGCGCCCTCATCGCAGCGAGTGGTCTCGTCGACGAGCTGCCCGAGATTCCGGGACTGACGCAGCAGTGGGGCGCCGGCGTCCTGCATTGCCCGTACTGCCACGGGTGGGAGGTGCGCGGGCAGCGTCTCGCTGTGCTCGGCACGTCTGCGATTTCGCTGCACCAAGCTGAACTGATCCGGCAGTGGAGTGACCAGGTGACCTTCTTCACCGCCGACTGCGGAGCCATCAGCCCAGACGTTGCTGCGCGCCTGCGCTCACGGGGCGTGAGACTCATCGACTCACCGGTGGCCGAGGTCCTCACCGAAGGTGAACGCCTGACCGGGGCACGCCTCGCCGACGGCAGCAGCATCGCCCTCGACGCGGTGTTCATCGCACCGTCGTCACGACCGCAGGATGAGTATCTTGCCCCTTTCGACCTCGACCGCGCCGAGAACCCGATGGGCAGCTTCGTCGCCGTCGACCCGGCCGGCCTGACCAGCCACGAGCGAGTCTGGGCGGTCGGCAATATCGTCAACCCCGCAGCGAACGTGGCCGTCTCCATCGGGGCCGGGTCGACGGCCGGCGGCATGGTCAACATGGCGTTGGTGAGCGAGGACTTCGACCGAGCCTCATCCGGGCAGGCTGACGAACACGCCGGAGACGCGAACAACGCCGAGGTGCAGAAGACAGACGTACAAAAGGCAGACGTGCAGAAGGCGGACGGGCAGGGCACGGCATCGCCAGCGAATGATTCGCTGGAGGAGTACTGGGAGGCCCTGTACGCCGAAAGTGCCCAACGATGGTCGGGACGGGCGAACGCCACCACCGCCGAGGTGGTCGCGGCGCTGGGTGCCGACCATGGCACTGCCGCGCTCGAGCTCGGCTGCGGAGAGGGCGGTGACGCCGTCTGGTTGGCCACTCAGGGGTGGCATGTCACCGCTGTCGATGTCTCGACAACGGCGATCGAACGCGGTGCCGACAGTGCTCGGGAGTCCGGAGTCGCCGAGGCGATCACCTGGATCAGCCATGACCTGTCCACATGGACGACCGAGGAGACCTTCGACCTCGTGACCGCATCGTTCTTCCACTCGACTCCTGAGATGCCGAGGACCGAGATTCTTCGCCGTGCGGCCAAGCGGCTGCGACCCGGTGGGCACCTGCTCATCGTCTCTCATGTGTTCGACGATCCTGAGGACATTCCGCCCTGGGTGCTGCGCTATTACGAGACCGACGACCCAAGGGACCCCGCGCTGCAGGACGAACTCAGCCACCTGCTCACGCCAGCGGCCGAGCTCACTGCTTTGGCGCTCGACGGAGCCGAATGGGAGATCGTGATCGAGGAGGTCCGTCCGCGTGAGACGGCCGGTCCAGACGGTAAGGAGACGGCCGTGGTCAAAGACGGCGTGCTCCTGCTGCGGCGACGAGCTGTCTGAGGGTGCTTCTCGCCGTCGCAGCGAAGCACCCCGCTCAAGCTGTCCCCGAATCCTGCCGGTCGCCCGGCAGTCGGGACCGCATCTGAGCCTCTTCAGTCCTCCGCGATCTTCACGCGGCGACGGTCCTTCTCCAGCCGTACTTCGTGGCTCGACCGTGAGGGGTTGAGCAGCTTGAGCAGCGACAGCGCAATCGCAGCTCCGAGAATCGCGCAGCCGGCAGGCAGCAGCATCGCGGTCTTCGCGTCGAAGGCATCGATGATGTTGCCGGCGATCGCCGAACCGAAGGCGACGCCGAAGCCCAAGGAGGTGCCCAGCCAGGCGAAAGCCTCGGTCAGCCGCCTCGGCGGGGCCAGCTGCTCGATCACGGAGTTCGCGCCGATGAGGCTCGGTGCGATCGCAGAGCCGACGACCACGAGAATGATTCCGTAGGTGACCATGGACTGCGCGAGCAGCATCATGCACGCGCCGACGGCCAAGCCGGTCACGGCCACACCGAAGCGGTGGTGCACCGCGGTCTGCCAGTTCCGGGCCCCGTACAGGGCGCCCGACAGCAAGGATCCCAGTGCCAGGCACGACAGCAGCACACCGGCTGAGGACTTCACCCCGAGTTCGTCGGCGAACGCGACGGCGATGACGTCGATGGCACCGAAGTTCACGCCGAGGAAGATGTTGACGATGATGATCGCGAAGATCCCCGGGTTCGAGAACACGTGACCCTTCGCCTCGGTGGTGCGTTCGACGGGAGGCGGTTCGGTGGCCTTCTGAATGTAGAGCAGCAGCGATCCCACGCCCACGGTGAGCATCGAGAGGATGATGCCTGCAGGCGGCCACACCGCTGTGGCGAGCACCGTGGCGAGCACGGGTCCGGAGACGAACATCAGCTCATCCGCGACGGACTCCCAGGAGAACGCGGTCTGCAGCTTCTTCGGCGAGTCAACGATGTGTGACCAGCGTGAACGCACGAGCGAACCGACGGAGCCGACAGTGGCGCCGCCGATGCCGGCGAAGATGAACACGAAGCCGACCCACCAGTCGAGGTAGACGGAGAAGATGAGCAGCGTCAGTGAGGCCAGGTGGGTGATGACGATGGGCACCATGACCCTTGCCTGGCCGTGGCGGTCGACGAGGCGTGCGATTCCGGGGCCGGCAAGCGCTTGGACGATCATGTACACGGCGGTGACGATGCCCGCCAGACCGTATGATCCGCTCACGCCCTGGATGAAGAGGACGATTCCCAATCCCAGGACTGCGATGGGCATGCGCGCGACGAGACCGGCCAAGGAGAACTTGAGCGCACCGGGAAGCGATAGGATTTCCCGATAGTTGTTGAACACCAGAGAAGTCTACCCAGCCCGCCCCCGCGCAGACCATACAGATCCGTGCCATTACTGGTGAGTCCTCTCACCTCGGCGGGGGAGCGCCGTCGAAGTGCGCCTGGGTATGTAACAAAAGCTATACAATAAGCGAGATTGCCCACTTTCTCCCGGCGCATTGCGCCGACCGCCCGAATCCCGGAGTGCCGATGACGGACAACACCACCTTCGATGATCTCTTCGACAACCAGTACGAGGAACAGCAGCGACCGCGCAAGAAGAAACGCGTGTGGCGCAAAGTCCTCGTCATCCTGCTCATCATCGTCATCCTCGGCGTGCTCGGCATCGGACTCTACGTGTGGAGCATCGGCCGATCCTTCGACAGCAATTCGAACCGGCTGAGTGACGAGCAGGTCTTCGGCAAGCAGAAGGTCGGCGACAAGGGCGACGGCGGCACGAACATCCTGCTGCTCGGCTCCGACGAGCCCATGGATCAGGTCGATGTCAACGATTCGCGCGGTCTGCGCTCGGACACGATCATGGTCATGCACCTGCCCAACGACGGCGGCAGCGTCCAGGTCATGTCGATCCCGCGTGACAGCTACGTCGACATCGAGGGGCATGGGAAGGCGAAGATCAACGCGGCTCTGTCATACGGCGGTCTGCCGCTGGCGGTGTCCACGGTGTCGGACTTCATCGGCACCGACGTCGATCACGTGGCGATCATCGACTTCGAAGGATTCAAGGCTCTCACCGACAGCCTCGGCGGGGTGACCGTGAACTCGGAGCAGGCGTTCGAGAAGAACGGCTACACGTTCAGCCAGGGCCAGAACGACCTCAACGGTGACCAGGCGCTGACCTTCGTCCGTGAGCGCAAGCAGTTCAAGGACGGCGACTTCCAGCGGGCGCGCAACCAGCAGGCGTTCATCCGCGGGCTGACGAACGAGATCATCTCGGCCGATACGCTGTCGAACCCGAAGAAGATCCAGGACATGGTGAAGAACTTCGCGCCGTACATGTACGTCGACTCGGGCCTGGACGCGAAGTACATCTCCGGCACGGCCTTCAACATGCGCGATGTCCGTCCCGGCGACATCGAGTTCTTCACCGCCCCGGTCGCCGGCGTCGGCACCGCGCCGAACGGTGCGTCGATCGTCAAGGTCGACGATGACGAGCTGAAGAAGGTCCAGGACGCGTTCCAGAACGACACCGTCGACGAGTACGTGCAGAACGCCCCGGAGGCCCACCTGTAATCTTTCGCCGAGGCGGCCGATCCTGGCCAGTGCCCCGCCCACCATCGGGGCCGGTGACACATTACGTACGCTCCGAACCACTTTTCGTGCGCTGCGCAACACATTCCGTACGCGGGCGGACACTTTTCGTCCCCTGCATCTGGATCGATACAGATGACTGGCACCAAATGTGGTTGGCCGCCGGAGCGTAGAGAACTTGGTCCTCCCGGGGCCACCGGCCTGCTTCGAATCATGTCGAAGCAGGCCGAGTCGAAGCAGGCCGAGTGGTGCGCCTGCGGTGCGCTCCGTGGCGAGAGCCGCGCCGGAGAGTCACGCCGAGGCTTCAGCCCTCGAACTTGACCGAGTGCACGCCGTGGGGTGTGCCCCACTCGTTGTCTGGGTTGGACACGGCTTCGTTAGCGACTCCTAGAGTCATGGTCTCGCCGGTCACGGTGTTCTCGTAATCGACGTAGATCGTGCCTGCAGCTCCTTCTGCACCGACGCGGTTCCAGTGGGTTCCATTGTCATCTCGTGATTGGCCAGTGCCTTTGCGACCTTGGGCGAAGCGAAGGCTTCGACACGGTCCGTGGCACCCTGCCCCCATGCGCGCACGAGTTCATCGGCATAGGTGACGGGGACTGTCGGGTAGTACACCGACTGCGTGCCGACGCCGGAGTCTGACGTCTCGCTCGATGACTTCGCGGACGAGGTATCGGCGGCCATGGCCGGCCCGCCGACGAACCCGATGCCGGCGAGTCCGGTGACGGTGGCGATTCCCAGGGCTGCTGCGCGGTTGCGCATTCTGGACTTCATTGTTTCCATCCCTTCGATTCATCTTCTGCCGTTGCACGCCAACCTGTCGTTGGCGCAGACCAGTCTTGTGGTCGAACATGAGGGCGCGACAACAGCGACTGAGAAGCGACTCGGAGCGGGTCACAGCTCGAAGACAGGAGTGTTGCAGCCGTGCGGCGATCATTTGTCGTGGGTCACCGCGAACGTTTCTGACTGCAGAGGAGCCTGCCACTGTGCTCGGTGGTGAGGGCTTCGCCGCAATGCTGGCGCGGCTGCCGTCGGCGATGTGCGACTGGCGATGAATGCAACAGCTCCGACCGCACAGCGATATGCAATCGTGACCGTGATGGGCCGACCGGATCGGGCCGCCTCGGCTCCGGGCGGGGAATGGCGAACCGCGCCGGCCGGGCGCGGGCGCTGGCCAGGGCGGGCCACCCTGGCCTGCGCCCGGCGGAGTATTGTTGACAGTGCCTTGGAAGTTCGTTGCTTGCTCATCGCAGCTGCGCGGAACCGACCCGAGGCTGTCCCGAAGACAGATTCTGTGCGGCAGCGAAAGGAAGAGGAGACCGTGCCCCACCGCCTCCGATCTCCGCTTTCGACCTGTTCGGCCGCCCCGGCGGCGTGCCGGCACTCGGTCCGCATCGAAGCCCTGTCCAATGCGCACCTCTTCACTGAGCTGCCTGTTGCCGAGCTCAGCACTCTCGAGCGACTCGTCAGCGCTCCCGGCTATGTTGCGGGAGAACGGATCTATCGGGTCGGCGCCCAGGCGGGTTCCCTGTTCATCGTGGCCTCGGGCGCGGTCAAGCTGGTGCGACCGTCTCCGCGAGGTGACAATGCGGTCGTGTCCGTGCTCGGTCCGGGAGACACTTTCGGGACACTCACCCGCATCGAACGCTGTGGTGAGACAGCCGTGACCATGGTCGATTCGTGTATCATCGGCATCCCTGTCCGTGTCGTCCGCAGCGTCTTGGAGAGGCACCCGAAAGTCGCCATGGCCGCGTTCGATGAACTCGCCGACCGGCTCGAACAGTCCTACCAGGCGCTCGAGCAGCTCTCAGTCGGCAGTGCCGACAAGCGAGTGGCCGCGGCGCTTCTGAATCTCTCGGAGAAGCTGGGGCGTCAGACACCGGGAGGAATCGAGCTGTCCATTCCTCTCAGCCGCGCCGATCTCGGAGCCATCGCTTGGATCACACCGGAGTCAGCGAGCCGAGCATTGGGACGACTGCACGCGGTCGGGGCCGTCGATTTCGGGCGGCAATGGACCTCGATCATCGATCCGGCCCTGCTGCACGACATCGCCACGAGCTGACCGTGCCCACCATGATCGAACTGATTGTGGCCACCACAATCGAGCCGATCGCTCGAACCTGATCAAGCCGATCGCTCGAACATGATCGGGATCATGTGCGGTCGGCGCGCAGCTTCCTAGTGTGGGTGTTGTGTCGGTCAACCGACACCGGGAGGGCAGACGATGCCCGATGCCCCATGTGAGAAGAAGAAGGACGGTCGAACCCGATGACCTATGTGATCGCGCAGCCATGTGTCGATGTCAAGGACAGAGCCTGTGTCGAGGAATGCCCGGTCGACTGCATCTACGAAGGAGCACGCAGCCTCTACATCCATCCCGACGAGTGCGTCGACTGCGGCGCATGCGAACCGGTGTGCCCAGTGGAGGCGATCTTCTACGAAGACGATGTGCCCGACGAGTGGGAGGACTACTACAGCTACAACGTCGAATTCTTCGACGATCTGGGCTCGCCCGGCGGTGCTGCCAAACTCGGCAACATCGGTCGCGACCATCCCGCTGTGGCCGCCCTGCCTCCCCAGAACCAGGATTACACGGGCTGAGAGACCCCGCCGTTCAGAGCGCCGGCAGGGCGCTCACTTCAATACGCCGTCGACCAGCGTCCGGGCGTCGTGTTGGACCTGGCGCAGATGATCCTCATCGCGCAGTGATTCGGCGTAGATCTTGTACACGTCTTCCGTGCCGGAAGGACGCACGGCGAACCAGGCGTTGTCCGTGGTGACCTTGAGCCCGCCGATGGGCGCATTGTTCCCCGGCGCCGAGGTGAGCACCGCCTTCACGGGTTCACCGCCGACGGACTGTGCATTGACCTGGGAGGCGTCGAGCGCTCCGAGGCGAGCCTTCTGTTCGCGGGTGGCGGGGGCATCCTGGCGGGCGTAGGCGCTGGTTCCGTGGTTCGCTGCCAGACCCGCGTAACGCTGCGAGGGACTCTGCCCGGTCGTTGCCGTCATCTCGGCGGCGAGCAGGGCGAGGATGATGCCGTCCTTGTCCGTCGACCACACTTTCCCGTCGCGGCGGAGGAACGAGGCCCCGGCCGATTCTTCGCCGCCGAAGGCCAGCGAGGAGTCGAGCAGTCCGGGAACGAACCACTTGAAGCCGACGGGAACCTCGAACAGGGTCCGATCGTGGGATGCCGCGATGCGGTCGATGATCGACGAGGTGACCAGGGTCTTGCCGATGCCGGCTGCAGTCGGCCAGTCGGTGCGGGAATCGAGCAGGTAGTCGATCGCCGCGGCCAGATAGTGGTTCGGGTTCATCAGTCCGGCATCGGGGGTGACGATCCCATGCCGGTCGGCGTCGGCGTCGTTGCCCGTGGCGATGTCGTAGTCGCCGCGGGAGGCGATGAGGCCCGCCATCGCATGCGGCGAGGAGCAGTCCATGCGGATGTTCTCGTCCCAGTCCAGGGTCATGAATGACCAGGCCGGGTCGACGTCGGGATGGACGACGGTGAGGTTGAGGTCGTAGTCTTCGGCGATCGCGGCCCAGTAGTCGACGCTCGCGCCGCCGAGCGGGTCAGCTCCGATCTTCAGCCCGGAGGAGCGGATGGCGTCGAGGTCGATGACGGATTCGAGGTCGTCGACATAGTTCGAGACGTAGTCGAAGTTCTCGGTGTTCTCCAGATGGAAGGCCCGCTGGAAGGCGGTGCGCGGAATCTTCTCCCACCCGTCGAGGAGGTAGGCGTTGGCGCGTTCGGCGATCCACTTCGTCGTCTCGGATCCGGCCGGGCCGCCGTGGGGAGGGTTGTATTTGATGCCGCCGTCGGCGGGCGGATTGTGGCTGGGGGTGACGATGATGCCGTCGGCTTGGGCATCCGTGCGCGACATTCCCGAGTTGAAGCCGAGGATCGCATGCGAGACGGCCGGGGTCGGTGTGAAGCCGTCGCGTTCGTCGATGCGCGCAGGCACCTCGGCGGCGGCGAGCACCTCGAGGACGGTGAGGAACGCGGGCTCACTCAGCGCGTGGGTATCCCGGCCGAGGAAGATCGGCCCGCGGATTCCCTTGTCCCTGCGGAAGTCGACGATGGCGGCGGTGATGGCAGCGATGTGCGCCTCGTTGAAGGATCGGTTGAAGCTCGAACCGCGGTGGCCTGAGGTCCCGAAGCTCACTGCTTGCGAAGGCACCGAAGGGTCGGGAACCAAATCGTGATAGGAATCGAGAAGGGCAGGGATGTCTACGAGATCCTTGTCCTGGGCCAACTGGCCGGCGCGAGTAGTCATTCTTCTACCTTGCCAAATCCGGGCCACCTGTCACAGTTGTGTCCACGGAGTTCTTGCATCGTGGACTCGGCAGACATGACTGAGCGAGATTCCACGGTCGAGCCCTCGCCGTCGCAGACTCAGTCCGGCGGCTCCACGGAGTCGTCCTCTTCTTCCTTCGTGTCTCCACCGCTGATATCCCGGTCTTTGTCGGGGGAGGACCCTTCGGCTTTGGCCTGGGCGTCCTCAGGGTCTCGCTCGATGGGAACCTCGTGCTCGGCGGCGATGCGCTCGAGCCTTTCTTCAGGTGTCTGCGAGCTGCCTTCCGCGTCAGGGTCGGGACCGACTCCTACGGCAGAGCTCTTGATCTCGCGATCGTCGTCGGTTCCGTGTTCCTCTGTGTTCTCCGGCAGGTTCTTCTTCTCGTCGCTCATGGACTCCTACTCCTTTCGGAGGTGAACACCGGTACCGCGTTCCATCGTGGCGGCGGTGATTGTGAACAGAACAGTGCGTTCCGTGGTTCCGACGCTAGACCCCAACGTGGCGTGGGATCAAGACTCGTTCGGCTGCTGCCCCGGACGGGGGTGAGACCCGCGGGACGAGCCGTGACGGGTCTCGACCCTCACTTCACCCAGGGTTCCTCGCCGGTCTCCGAGACGATCGGCTTGCCGTTATCGAGGTTCCAGGAACCCATGCCGCCGGCCACGTCGAAGGCGTCGAAGCCGTTCTGGTTCAGCCAGGCCACGGCTCGGTTCGACCGTCCGCCGGTGCGGCAGATGACGTACATGTCGTCATCGAGGGGCAGATCGTCGAGGCGGGCGGGCAGTTCGCCCAGCGGCACGTGGATCGCGCCTTCGATGTGCCCAGCTTCCCACTCGTCGTCCTCACGGACGTCGATGATGGCGGCACCTTCGGGAATGTCGTTGACGGTGACGGTAGTTTCTTCATCCATGGCCCCAGTCTAGGCACGGCGCTGCGGAGTTCGCACACGTCCCGAAGCAGACTGCGAACACCGTGGGGAGCCCCGCGCGGCCGTGTCGACAGTTCCCGGTTCGGTGGCTCCGCAGTCTCGAATCGAGGTCCCCATTCTGCCGATTCAGCAGCCAGACCGTTTCTGCCGATTCAGCAGCCAGACCGTCCGGGTTCGACGGCGCCGTAGTCCCGTTCCAAGGGGGCTGTTGCCACTCGGGAAGTCGTGTGAGAATGACGGTGCAGTCGCTCATGTCCGTTTCGATCACGGATCGCACGAGCGGCTGAAGTGCCAGGAACCGTCTGCGAAGGGAAATGGTCATGGTCAATAGGGATACAAGCGATGAGTCCACTGGCGAGAAGAAGGCCCGCGATATCGCGGCCAAGCTCGACAAGTCGACCGAGCCGCTGGGCGGAACCTCGAACGTGGATCAGGGAGCCGAAGTCGGCTACACCGAACGGAACGTGGAGGCACGCGCCCAGAACGCGGCCGAGGATGAAGGTGTGACGCTGCATCGCAATCCCGATGGATCGCACACCGCCATCGACGAATCGAGAGCCGCCGAGGCGAGCCCGACGTCCGGTGCCGCAGGGACCCCGTCCTCCGGCGCCGCAGTTGCTCCCGGCATGGGCGCGGCGGTCGGAACCACCCCTGAGGCCGAGGACGTCGACAGTGTTCCCGGCATGGGAACGGCGGTCGCCAGCACGGCTGGAGGCGGTGCCGCGAGCGCAGCGGCTGCCGCTTCTGCCAGCGACGACACCGAGGGCGGCCCGACTCGCGGCGCTGGCAGCAGTCAGGCCGCAGGTGAGACGGCGACGAACGATCTCGGTCACGCCGATGTCGTCAAGATCCTCCGCGGTGCCGACACCGTGATGCTCGCGACCGCACTGCCTGATGGCAAGATCCTCGCCCACCCGATGGCCCCACAGGAGGTCACGGAGAACGCGGAAGTCTGGTTCTTCCTCACTCTCGACGGCGATCAGGCGAAGGCGCTGCGGACGAACCCGGAGGTCAATCTCAGCCTCGCCGAGGCGGGCAACTGGCTCTCCGTGGCCGGCCGCGTCGAGTTCGTCAATGATCGGGCGAAGGTCGAGGAGCTGTGGAGCGATTCGGCCAAGGCGTGGTTCGAGAGCCGGGAGGACCCGAACCTCGGCCTCATCAAGGTCGTCACCGACTCCGCCCAGCACTGGGGGCTGCCTGGTGGGAGGGCCTCGGGCCTGTTGAAGATGATCAAGTCCAAGATCACCGGAGACCGTCCCGGAGGTGGCACACAGACCACAGAACTCTGACACCACAGGCGCTGGCCGCTGAGGCCACGCGCCGAATAACGCACGGAGCGCCGAGACACGCCCGCACACCAGCGTGTTTCGGCGCTCCGTGCGTTTTTGGAGGGAAAGAGCCGGAACCCCGTCGCGCCGCAGCAGGCACCCAAGGCGTTTCTCGGCGTGGGGAAGCGCGGGCATTAGCATGGAGACATGAGCAAGCGGATCGTCATCATCGGTGCAGGACTGGCCGGGACCACTGCGGCCAGGGAGCTGAATGCGCGCGGTCAGGCGGTCACCGTCATCGACCCGCAGGCCGGGGACACCTGCGAGCGGCCGCCCCTGTCGAAGCACCTCTTCGACGATTCCCGCCACCACCTGCCGTACCACCTCGAATCGACCGAGCACATCACCTTCGTCCGTGACTGGGCCGAAGAGATCACCCTCGCCGAGGCGTCCGCGGACTCCCGCTACACCGCCGAGTCCCAGCGACACCCCCATCCGCTGGTCGATCACCACGCCACCGTGGGGACCGTCCACTTGGCGTCGGGGGAATCCATCGGCTTCACCCACTGCATTCTCGCGACCGGGATGGAAGCCCACCGGCCGCAGATCCCGAACTATCCGGACGCTCTTCCCGTCTACGACCTCGGCGATGCCGAATGGGTCCTCGACCGGGTGGAGAAGGCGCACGGACCGTTCGACGTCGGCGTGCTCGGCTCCGGTTATCTCGGGATGGAGGTCGCCTCCTCGGCGGTGGCGGCCGGGCACCGGGCCACGGTCTATCTGCGCGGGGACGAGCCGCTGCGCAAACAGCTCTCGGCCCCCGTCCGGCAGGCACTGTTCGACAGGCACAGAGCTGCGGGTGTCGAATTCGTCACCCATTCTTCGAGCCCGGACGACATCGCTGCAGATGTTCACGATCTGTTCATCACCAGCGTCGGTGCCCGCCCGCGGCTGATCCCGATCGACGGTCACAGGCCCGCCTTGGCATGGGACGTCGATGAGAGCTTGGCAACATCTCACCGAGGCGTCTTCGCCGCCGGAGACTGTGCCATCGTCACTGCAGGACCCTATGCTCTCGACCATCCGTGGGCCTGCGAACCCGTGGCCGAAAGCCATGGGAAGTTCCTCGCCGAACTCCTCGGCGACGCCCCGGACGAAACCGCGAACGGCACCGAAGACACCCCTGCCGAGACCGGTGCGGACCCGACGGAAACGGGCTCGAAGATCTGGTCAGAAGTGCCTTGGCACTGGAGTTTCCAAGGCCCGGAGAAGGTGTTCACGGCGGGGCTGACCAGCCCCGACGCCACCGACACGATCATCCGGCACGACCCGAGCGGGAAGAAGTTCCAGGTCTTCCACTTCGCCAGCACCGACCCCGAGGCGAAACTCCGAGGTGTCGAGACGTTCAACTGGCCACCCATGCAGGCCGCCGCACGGCGGGTGCTCGGCGGCAATCACATTCCGACGAGAGCCCAGTTGGAGGACCCGGAATTCGACTTCAAGGCTCACAGCCGACTGTGAGTCTGCGCTAGTCTCATCACGTAGACTCTTCTTCTGTTCTATCCCCAGTCGCCGACGAGAGAATCTCCTGTTCATGGATATGGCCAAGCTTGCTGCCGAGCACGGACTCGACAGAGTGGGTGGACGGCCGTCTTTGCCCCAATACATCAAACAGCTGATCAGTCGCAGCGACTTCACGTACACGCTCGCGAAGTATCGGATGCAGTCCGAGAACGAGCGCAACAGGCTCGGCATGCTGTGGGTGCTGCTGCGCCCCGGTTTCTCCGCACTCATCTACGGCACGGTCTTCGGCTACATCATGAAGGGTGCGACCGCGCGCCCGGACGACTTCGCCCCGTTCGTCATCATCGGCGTCTTCGTCCTCGAGTTCTTCAACACCTCGATGAACGGCGGTGCGAAGTCGATCATCGGCAACGCCTCTTTGGTCCAATCCCTGCCGTTCCCGCGCATCGTGCTGCCGATCGCCAAGGTGTTCCAGAACCTGCTCGACTTCATCCCCACCTTCATCTTCATGGCGGTGCTCGTCATGCTGTGGGGCGCCCGACCCGATTGGGACTGGTTCCTCTTCATCCCCTTGGTCTTTATGTTCTGGATCTTCAACCAGGGCGTGGCATTCATCTTCGCTCGCGTCACCGTGCACTTCCGCGACCTGTCCCAGGTCACCCCGTTCATCTCGCGGATGATCTTCTACACCTCGGGCGTCTTCTTCGACCTCAAGGTCATGGTCGACAAGATCAACCCCGACCTGCAGCCGTTCGCCGATTGGCAGCCGATCAACAACGTGCTCGCCATCGCCCGCGGCATCCTCATGAAGGACGGGGTCATTCCCTATGACTACTTCTGGCACTTGGCCATCTGGGCCTTCGGCATCTTCATCTTCGGCTTCATCTTCTTCTGGCAGGCCGAGGAAAGGTACGGTCGCGATGAGTGAGAACACCGAACATGAGACGAGCGGCGTCGCCGAGGCCACCGAAGACAACGAGCCCGTCGTCGTCTGCGACAACGTCCACGTCCGCTACAAGACTCTGGCCACCGGCAAGAAGCTCAAGCTCGGCGGCGGGGGCGGAATGCTCAAGCGCCAGCGCGGACTGCAGGAGGTCCATGCGCTCAAGGGCGTGAGCTTCGTGGCGCATAAGAACGAATCGATCGGCATCATCGGCACGAACGGCTCGGGCAAGTCCACGCTCATGCGCTCGATCACCGGGCTGACCCCGACGTCCGGGGGCGCGATCTATGCGAAGTCACGGCCGAACCTCCTCGGTGTCGGTGCTGCACTCATCCCGGATCTCTCCGGTGCCCGCAATATCATCCTCGGATCCCTGGCCTTGGGTCTCACCCGCGCCGAGGTGGACGAGAAGTTCGACGATATCGTCGAGTTCACCGGGCTCGAAGACTTCATCGACCTGCCGATGCGCACGTATTCCTCGGGGATGTCCCAGCGGCTGAAGTTCGCGATCGCCACCTCGGTCCAGCATGAGATCCTCATCGTCGATGAGGCGCTCAACGTCGGTGACAAGAAGTTCCGTGACCGTTCGGAGGGCCGCATCCGGTCGATCCGGGAGAACGCCGGTACCGTCTTCCTCGTCTCGCACTCGATGCGGTCGATCAAGGACACGTGCAATCGCACGCTGTGGATCGAGAAGGGCGAACTGCGTGCCGACGGCCCGACGGCCGATGTCATCAAGGAATATCAGGACTTCAACAAGGTGGCGAAGGAGCGGGGCGACTAAGAGCCTACCTATGAGTAACATGGGGGCATGCACTTCATGCGAATGCTCCTCCAGCTGCTCCGATCTCGTCGCCGCTCGGCTCAGGGGCTGTGGGACACCTACTCCTTGACCCTGCGCGTCCTGCCGACGGAGATCGACATCTTCCGGCACGTCAACAACGGCATGTACTTCTCGATCATGGACCTCGGCCGACTCGACATGATGGTGCGCAGCGGGGTCTGGAAGACATTGCGGGCTAGGGGCTGGAGCGGCGTCGTCAGTGCAGAGACGATCAGCTTCCGGAAGTCCCTCAAGCTCGGCCACCGTTATGACGTTGACACGAGAGTCATCGGCGTGGACGAACGCACCGTCCTCTTCGAGCACCGCATCGTCGTCGGCGAGGAGATCTTCACCCGCGCCTATGTCGCCACCAGACTGACCTCGAAGACCGGACGGATCACACGAGAGGACATGATCGAAGTCTTCGGACCGCCGCCGGAGGAACTCGAGTTGCCCGAATGGCTGCGAGACTGGCACCGGGCCAATGCTCTGCCGAGCCCCCGGCAGCCCGTGCTCCGGGACTGGTTCTGAGGCGGCGGGCCTCAAGTAGCCCGGAGTTCGAAGGCCACCCGGCCGAAGCGGCGGGGTCACGCGGCCCAGGGGTCGAAGACGGCTCGGCCGAAGCGACGGAGGCTCTCGAGGCCCGTCGTACCATAGCCAGACACGTGCACAGTCCCTAGACTCGGCCACATGGACAACAGTTCACACGAGCCGATCGACTCGAGCAACATCGGCGATCAGCCTTCGCTGCGCAGTTCGTCCGGCACCATCTGGATCGTTGCCGGCGGGATCTTCCTCGTCGTCATCTCGGGTGTCCTGGCCGCTGTCATCTCCTCCGGCGGCCAAGCCGTCCGCACTGCGATCACGACGATCATCATCGCCGCTTTCCTCTATCTCGTCCTGCTCATCGCCCGTTTCGCCGTTCGACCGGGAGCGGCCCGCCTGCGGGTGATGGCCGCGGCGATGATTGGCATGGCGGTGGCCGCACTCATCGGACTCGTCCTGTGCGTGGGTGCCGCCTCGGCGGGAGCCTGAAAATGGCTGCCATCCAGTGAGACGGGCCATTGCGTTCGCGTTCCATCGGATTAGACTCGACTGCTGACACTTCAGCGGCTCCAGGAGCCGCATCAACCCGGATGGCGAGCGAAGACGCATGCATCCTCGAACAGACACAAGAGGTGAGAGATGAGTGCATCGGCTGTTGAGTCCCGTGCGGAGAAGTCGCGGGCGAGGAAGGCCGTCTTCGCGGCCGGATTGGGCAATGCCCTCGAGTGGTACGACATCATTCTCTTCGGCTTCATGGCCACTTCCATCACCGCGGTCTTCTACCCCGGCGATGGACTCTCGGCGCAGCTGATGACCTGGGCGACGTTTGCGATCACGTTCGTCGTCCGGCCCCTCGGCGCGGTCATCATCGGCCGCTACTCCGATAAGCACGGCCGCAAGTCGGCTCTGTCGCTGACGATCGGTCTCATGACGCTCGGCGTGTTCATCATCGTCGTTCTTCCCGGCCAGTCCGTCCTCGGCGTGTGGGCCGCCATCGGCCTCATCATCGCCCGCATCATCCAGGGCATCTCCGCCGGCGGCGAGTTCGGTTCGGCCACCGCCTTCCTCACCGAGAACGCCAAACACGGCAAGGCCTACTACGCCTCCTTCCAGACGGCCACGCAGGGCATTTCGATGTTCCTCGCCGCCGGCATCTCCTGGATCTTCAGCTCGGCGCTGAGCGAAGAGGCGCTCCACTCCTGGGGCTGGCGTGCGGCATTCGCGATCGGTCTGCTCATCGGGCCTGTCGGCTGGTACATCCGCTCGAAGATGGACGACACTCCTGAGTTCGAAGCCGCCGAGAAGGTCGACAATCCGCTGCGCACCCTCCTCGGCGATCACTTCGGCCGCCTGGTCTCGGCGTTCCTCATCATCGCCATGGCCACGATCTCGGTCTACCTCATCACCTTCCTGCCGCAGTTCGCCGTCGGCAACCTCGGCCTCGACGCCTGGGCGGCTTTCCCCGGCGCCGTCGTCGCCGGCGTGATCACCCTCATCGGCTCACCGTTCGCCGGAAAGCTCGCCGACAGGGTGGGCGCGACGACCGTGATGATCCCGACGACCATCGTCGGCATCATCGCCGCGTGGCCGATGTTCATCCTGCTCACAAGCCATCCCTCGATCGCGATCCTCACCGTGTGCGAGGCGATCGTCGGCCTGTTCATGGTCTTCTACTTCGGCCCGATGCCGGCGCTGCTGTCCGAACTGTTCCCCGTCCAGGTGCGCAGCTCCGGCATGACCATCGCCTACAGCCTCGGTGTCGCGATCTTCGGCGGCTTCGCCCCGCTCATCCTCACCGCGCTGCTCAGCGCCACCGGAGAGCTGACCGTGCCCGGCTTCTACTACGCGGCCCTGTCCCTGCTCTCCCTCATCGGCGTCATCGTCGCCCGGAAGGCGTACAACCAGCGCTGACCCGACGGCGGCGCGGACCTCACGCCAGCGCGGACCTCACGTTGCGCCGGCCCGACGTTGCGCTGACCTCACGCCAGCGCTGGCCCGACGTTGCGCCGGCCCCGCGTTGCGCTGACCTCACGCCAGCGCTGACCCGGCGTCGGGTAACGCGAAACTCGAAAAACACGTCACTGGCGACGTGTTTTTCGAGTTTCGCGTTGACTGAGATAGGTGGATGGTGCGACGCGACCGCTGAGCCTCGCCGAGGTGGGGCGACGTCTTCGTGGGCCTGTCGTTCAACGCTCGGCCCGGTTATCGATGCGTGCTCGGATCGATAACCGAGCGCGCTGTTGATCGACGTGTCGGGCGGGCGGTCGGTGCTGTTGATCGACGTGCCGGTCCGGCGGTCGGTGCTGTTGATCGGCGCTTCGGGCCGGCGAACGGCGACCGACGACCGGCACCGTCGCCCTGGAGCTGTCATCCGCCGACGGGAACCTCGGTCGCGGCCTCTTCCGACTTGCGGGTCTTCGCTGCCTGGCGTTCGAGCCGCACGACGTGGGCCAGCAGTGCGACCCAGACGATGGCCAGTCCGCCGACGACGAGCCACACCGACGAGCTGCCGATACCGAAGGTGAGGAGGATGGTGCGCACATTCGTGAGGATGATGATGCCGCCGGCGGCGATGGCGAGGACCTTCGCTGGCAGCAGTTTGACCAGCCACGCGGCGAAGGGTGCGGCGATGACACCGCCGACGAGCAGCGCGGCCACGATCGTCCACTCGATGCCCTGCGCCCCAAGCGCGAGAAGGAACCCGAGCGAACCGCCGACAGCGACGACGAACTCACTCGTGTCGATCGAGCCGATGACCTTCCGCGGCTCCAATCGCCCGGATGACAACAGCGTCGTCGTCCCGACCGGGCCCCAGCCGCCCCCGCCGATGGCATCGAGTGCTCCACCGAGGAAGCCGACCGGCACGAGCATCCCGGCTTTCGGCCGCGAACGGAACTGCGGGCGCTTCCCGCCCAAGGCGAGAAAACGCCAGATGACATAGATGCCGAGTGCGAGCAGTATGCCCGAAACCCACGGCGTGACGGCCTCCCCGTTCAGGTTCGCGAGGACCGTCGACCCGATGAGCGCCCCCACGAAACCCGGCCCCGCGAGAATGCCGACCGTGCGCCAATCGACATTGCCGAACCGGTGGTGAGAGATCCCCGAAACCAGAGTCGTCCCCAACTCGGAGAAGTGCACCGCCGCCGAGGCGGCCGCCGGTGCCGTACCCGCCGCGAGCAGCAGCGTGGTTGAGGTGACCCCATAGGCCATGCCGAGGGAACCGTCGATGAGCTGCGCGATGAGGCCGACTATTCCGAGGATGATGAGCTGACGCATGTGCTTGCCTTTCGTGGATGACGCGAAGGATGGGGAGGCGCAGACGATAGAAATGACGTCGACGATGTGAATGACGTCGACGATGCGGGCGGTGTCAGAGACGCAGAAGTGCGTTGAAAACACACACTAGCGAAATTGTTGAGCAGACCTGAACGTCAGGCGCAATCCTACGAACTCGGTCGCGATGTGTCGAAAAATGACGGAGAATGGCGAAATTTCGCAGATGAACGGGCTGTGTGCGGTGTTGGGGCGGATCGGTTACGCTGTGCGAATGCATTCAATCGTGACGACCACTGCCCGCTCTGGCCGATCAGTCGTTGAGCAATCGACCTGTTCGGTGGCCTCGTTGTTTCCGGAGCCTGCGGGAGAGCGGGCGCTGGGGTCTGCGCAGTGGAGCGCGCAGGAGCGTGGCCAGTGACGGGGCTGCCGTCGGTGGGACTGATCTCCCACGGAACCTCTTCACCCACGGGCCAGGTCCTCATCGAGGTGCTTGCGGCAGAGGTCGCCACTGATCTGCGCATCCGTGGGCTCGCAGACGAGGTGATGCTCGGTCATGTGGATGTCCAGAAGCCCGATGTCGACGAGGTCATCGCCCGACTGCCTGGCGATCGTCCGGTCGTCCTCACGCCGCTGCTGCTTTCGCCGGGGTATCACGTCCATGTCGACCTCGCCGAGGCGGTCAGTCGAGCCGAAGATGCCGGTCGCAACGTTCGTCTCGCCCCTACCCTTGGGCCCGACGCCCGGCTTGCAGGAATTCTCGCCGACCGCCTCCCGCCGCTGCGCGAAGGCGACGAAGTGATCCTTGCCGCGGCGGGATCGAGCGACGAGCGGGCGAACGAGTCGTGCCGTGAGATGGGCAGGCTGCTGGCCGCAGAGCTCGAGCGTCCCGTTGAGGTCGGGTTCCTTGCCGGTGGGGGAGTGCTGTTGAAAGACCTCGTCGAGGAGAGTCGGGGCCGCGGCTCTCGGCCCGTGCTCGCGAACTATCTGCTCGCCCCGGGCTTCTTTGACGACCTCGCACGCAAGCTCGTTGCTGCGGGTGGAAGCGACTCGTCCGGCATCCTTGCGCCACCCCTGCTCGCCTACGGCGGCAGTGCTTCCGCCGTGCCACCCCAGCTCGTCGATGTTGTTCGCGACCGAGTCCGGGAAGGCAATCGCGCCCAGGCCCAGGTCCAAGCCCGCACCGCCGCCTCGCAAGCGCTCAACGCCTGACCGCATCCTCGGCGGTCTGTGTCCTCATATGTCGCTCCATGACACAAACCCTTCGAGTATTTGTTGAGCAATCCGGCATTCATGTAGCGTGACTCATCACTGGTTCCCCTCAGCGTTTGGAGACAGCAATGTCCACTCAGGTGGAAGAGAACAAGGAAACAGCAGGTAAACCAGCCGCAAAGCGGCCCGCCCGCCCGAAGAAGCCCAATGGGCAGTGGAAGATCGACGGCCGTGAACCGTTGAACAAAAACGAGATCGACAAGGCCGAGGACAATGGCCTCAACGTTCGCGCACGCATCGAGGAGACCTACTCGAAAGAGGGGTTCGCCTCGATCGCCGAGGCCGACCTCCACGGACGCTTCCGTTGGTGGGGGCTGTACACACAGCGCAAGCCGGGCATCGACGGCGGCCGCACCGCGAAACTCGAGCCGCACGAGCTCGAAGACGAATACTTCATGATGCGCATCCGCACCGACGGCGGGAAGCTCAGCCTCGAGCAGCTGCGCACGATCGCCCAGATCTCCAATGACTTCGCCCGGGGGTCCGCCGACCTCACGGACCGTCAGAACATCCAGCTGCACTGGGTGGAGATCGAGAACGTGCCGGAGATCTGGCGCCGCCTCGAGTCAGTGGGAATGCAGACCACGGAGGCCTGCGGCGATGTGCCCCGTGGGTTCCTCGGCTCACCCGTGGCCGGAATCGCCGCCGATGAACTCATCGACCCCACCTCGGCGATCGAGGAGATCACCCGCCGCTACATCGGGGACCCGAGCCTGTCGAACCTGCCGCGCAAGTACAAGACCGCGATCACCGGCCACCCCAGTCAGGACGTCGTCCACGAGATCAACGACTGCTCATTCGTCGCCGTCGACCACCCGGAGCACGGCATCGGCTACGACCTGTGGGTCGGCGGTGCGCTGTCCGTGGTGCCGCGCTTCGCCGAGCGTCTCGGTGCCTGGGTCCATCCGGACCAAGTCGTCGACGTCTGGCTCGGTGTCACGGAGATCTTCCGCGACTACGGCTACCGCCGCCTGCGCAACAAGGCACGGATGAAGTTCCTCCTCGCGGACTGGGGACCGGAGAAGCTGCGCGACGTCCTCGAAACCGAGTACCTCGGTTACCTCCTCGCCGACGGTCCTCCTCCGCCGAAGCCCGCGGTTGCCGGCGACCATGTGGGCATCCACCAGCAGAAGGACGGCAAGTACTACATCGGCACCACCCTCGTCGCCGGTCGGGCGTCGGGGACCCTGCTCCACCAGATCGCCGATCTGGCCGAGCAGTACGGACTCGACCGGATCCGCCTGACCCCGCATCAGAAGATCCTCGTCCTCGACGTCGACGAAGCCGATGTCGAAAAGGTCGTCGCCGGCCTCGACGCCCTGGGCCTGTCCAGCCGCAAGGATCTCTTCCGCCGTTCGGTGATGGCCTGCACGGGCATCGAATTCTGCAAGCTCGCCATCGTCGAGACGAAGCAGACGGCCATCGACGCCGTCACCCGGCTGGAGGAGAAGCTGGCCGACATCGACCTGCCCCATCCCATCAGCCTCCACCTCAACGGCTGCCCGAACTCCTGCGCCCGCATCCAGACCGCCGACATCGGTCTCAAGGGCCAGATCGTGACCACCGACGACGGTGAGCAGGTGCCGGGGTTCCAGGTCCACGTCGGTGGAGGACTGGCGTCGAAGGACCGCGACGAGGCCGGGCTCGGCCGCACCGTCCGCGGCCTCAAGGTCACCGTCGACGGACTCGAAGAGTACGTCGAGAAGATCGTGCGCCGGTTCCTCGACGGACGGTCCGAGGACGAGACCTTCTCACAATGGGCACACCGAGTCGACGAAGAGGAGCTGAAATGAGCACCACCGACCCGACGACGACCACCGACCCGACCACGACCGCACACCCGACCAGCGGCTCGACCACGACGGCCCACCGGAGTCGCCCCACGCCCCGCCCCATCGAGGAGCTCCAGGCCCTCGCCGAGGCGGGAGCCCGGGATCTCGCCGGTGACCCCGCGGCCGGGGTGTCCGAAGCGAACCCCGCCGACGTCATCCGCTGGGTCTCCCGACACTTCGACACCGCCGCCTGCGCCGTGGCCTGTTCGATGGCCGACGCGGCCCTGCCGCACTATGTCGCCCAGTACCAGCCGGGAGTCGACGTGCTCTTCCTCGACACCGGGTACCACTTCGCGGAGACCTACACGACCCGCGACGAGGTGGCCCGCCGTGTCGATGTCCACATCGTCGACGTCCTCCCGGAACAGACCGTCGAGCAGCAGGACACCGAATTCGGGGCCGAGCTCTTCGCCCGCGACCCCGGTCTGTGTTGTGCCCGCCGCAAGGTCGCGCCGTTGAAGAGATCACTTGAGGGCTACGAACTCTGGTTCACCGGGGTTCGCCGCGACGAAGCCCCGACCCGGGCGAACACCCCGCTGATCACCTTCGATGAGAAGAACGGACTGGTCAAGGTCAACCCCTTGGCCGCCTGGTCCTACGACGACCTCCTCGACTACGCACGTGCCTTCGACGTGCCCGTCAACCCACTGCTGTCGCAGGGCTACCCGTCGATCGGCTGCCAGCCCTGCACCCGCCCCGTCGCCGCGGGGGAGGATCCCCGCGCCGGACGCTGGGCGGGAACGACCAAAACAGAATGCGGACTCCACACATGAGCATCGACACCATCCCAACCGTCAACCCCACCGGCCCCGCCTCGGCGACCGAGGGCACTCCCGACCGGACGCTGACCAGCCTCGACGTCCTCGAATCCGAAGCGATCCACATCATCCGTGAGGTCGCCGCCGAGTTCGAGAAGCCGGTCCTGCTGTTCTCCGGCGGCAAGGACTCCGTGACCGTCCTCCACCTCGCGGCGAAGGCGTTCTGGCCGGCGAAGATCCCCTTCGGCCTCCTCCACGTCGACACCGGCCACAATTTCCCCGAGATCATCCGCTTCCGCGACGAGACCGCCGCACGCTTCGGCCTCGACCTCACCGTCGCGAAGGTCCAGGACTACATCGACGACGGTCGTCTGCGCGAACGCCCCGACGGCACCCGCAACACCCTGCAGACCCAACCGCTCATCGACGCCATCGCCGACGGCGGGTTCGACGCCGTGTTCGGCGGAGCCCGCCGGGACGAGGACAAAGCCCGTGCGAAGGAGCGCATCCTGTCACTGCGCGACGAATTCGGCGGCTGGAACCCCAGCAGCCAACGACCAGAGCTGTGGAACCTCTACAACGGCCGGCACCTGCCCGGCGAACACGTGCGGGTGTTCCCGATCTCGAACTTCACCGAACTCGACGTGTGGAACTACATCGCGCGCGAAGGCATCGCCCTGCCGCAGCTCTACTTCGCCCACGACCGCGAGGTCTTCTCCCGCGACGGCATGTGGTGGGCCACCGGCGAATTCTCCACCCCGCGTGAGGGCGAAACCGTCACCCGCCGCACGGTCCGCTACCGCACCGTCGGGGACATGAGCTGCACGGGCGCCGTCGAATCGGACGCCGATGACCTCGAGTCCATCCTCGCCGAGGTGGCCGCCACCACCGTGACCGAGCGCGGAGCCACGCGCGCCGACGACCGCATCTCGGCCGCGGCCATGGAAGACCGAAAGAAGGACGGGTACTTCTGATGACGACTACACCGACCACGCCTGCACCGAACCCCGCGAGCGCACCGCAATCGGCGACCCAGCCGAAGACGCTGCTGCGCTTCGCCACCGCGGGGTCCGTCGACGACGGCAAGTCGACGCTCGTCGGCAGGCTCCTCCACGATGCGAAGGCGATCCTGGCCGACCAGCTCGCCGCGGTCACCGCCACGAGCCGGGAACGCGGATTCCTCGGCGGCGAGTTCGACTTCGCTCTCCTCACCGACGGCCTGCGGGCCGAGCGGGAACAGGGCATCACCATCGACGTCGCCTACCGCTACTTCGCCACCGATCGGCGCTCCTTCATCCTCGCCGACTGCCCCGGCCACGTGCAGTACACCCGCAACATGGTCACGGGAGCCTCGACCGCCGACGCTGTCGTCGTCCTCATCGACGCCCGCACGGGCGCGACCGAACAGACTCGACGCCACCTCACCGTCGTCTCCCGACTGGGCATCCGCTACGTCATCATCGCAATCAACAAGATCGACCTGCTCGACTTCGACCGGCAGACCATCGAAGCGGTCGAAGACGAGGTGAGGACCCTGGCCGCCGAGATCGGCCTCGAGGTCCCGCACCTCATCCCGATCTCCGCTCTGGCCGGGGACAACATCGCCACCACCTCGACCAACACCCCGTGGTATGAGGGTCCGGCGCTGCTCGAACTCCTCGAAACCCTGCCGAGCACCGAGGCGGACACCGCCGACCGCGAACCCTTCCGCCTCGACGTGCAGACGGTGCTGCGTCCCCAAGGGGGACTGGCGCCGGGACTCGACGCCGAAGAATTCCGGGACTACCGGGCCGTGGCCGGTCAGATCACGGCCGGGCAGGTCCGCCTCGGCGATGAGGTCGAGATCCACCCGGCCGGGATCCGCACCACCGTGACCGGCATCGACACCGCCGACGGTCCGCTCGATTCCGCGAGCGCACCCCTGTCGGTGTCGCTGCGGTTGGCCGATGAGATCGATACGGCACGCGGCAGTGTCATCGCCGCCGCCGGCACTCTGCCGCCGCCGCGTCGGGACCTGCGCGCCGAGGTGTTCCCCTTCACCGCCGAGGGTCTGCGCACGGGCCAGCGGGTGCTCGTGAAGACGGGAACGACGACCGTCAAGGGCATCGTCACGATCACCTCCCGCCGCAATCTTGAGACCTCGACGCTCGAAGACGCCGAGGAGCTGGCCGGCAACGACATCGGCCTCGCGCAGGTGAGACTGTCCGCGGCGCTGCCGATCCCGGACTTCCGCGTCCACGGCCCGGCCGGTGCGTTCGTCGTCATCGACCTGCAGACCGGGAACACGCTGGCTGCTGGCATCCACACCCCCGAGGAGAACTCATGACCCACTTCCCACCGCAGGCCCCGGGCAGCGTGCTGCTCGTCGGGGCCGGGCCCGGGGATCTCGGGCTGCTCACCGTCACCGGCCTGCGCGCCCTCGAGCGGGCCGAGGTCATCGTCGCCGACCGCCTCGGCGCGCGGACCGTCATCGATCAGCTCGAACAGGAGCGCGGTGCCGCCCTGGATGCGGAGATCATCGATGTCGGCAAACAGCCGGGCCATCACCCGGTGCCGCAGGATGAGATCAACGCGATCCTCGTCGAGCAGGCCAAGCGCGGGCTGCGCGTCGTCCGGCTCAAGGGCGGGGACCCGTTCGTTTTCGGACGTGGGGGAGAGGAGATCGCCCATGTCCGGGCTGCCGGCATCGACGTGCACGTCGTTCCGGGTGTGACCAGCGCGAACTCCGTTGCCGCGCTCGCCGGGATCCCGCTCACCCACCGAGGCGTCGCCACCTCGTACACGGTCGCGACCGGGCACGACCAGCTCAGTGAGCTCGGCGGGGGACGCGACCACACCGTCGTCGTGCTCATGGGTGTGGGCACCCTCGTCCACTCGGCGATGGTGCTTGCCCGCGGCGAACGCGGCAGCGACTGCCCCGTGGCGATCATCGAAGACGGATTCGGCGACCGGCAGCGAGTGACGATCGGGACGCTCGGCACGATCGCCTTCCACGCCGCCCGCCGCGGTGTGAGGTCGCCGGCCATCATCGTCGTCGGCGACGTCGTGACCCTGAGTCCCTACGCCGACGGGGCGTTCACCTCGGCGCTCGACCCCGCCGCCACGCACACTGCCGCCACGAACGTTGCCGCCACGCACACTGCTGCCAATCACTCTGCTGCCACGCACACAGCCGAACTGACGAGGAACACATGACCTACATCATCGCCCAGCCCTGCGTGGACGTGAAAGACCGGGCCTGCATCGAAGAATGCCCGGTGGACTGCATCTACGAAGGCACCCGCTCCCTCTACATCCACCCCGACGAATGCGTCGACTGCGGAGCCTGCGAACCCGTGTGCCCCGTCGAGGCGATCTTCTACGAAGACGATCTGCCCGAGGAGTGGGAGGACTATCACGCGGCGAACGTCGACTTCTTCGACGACATCGGCTCCCCGGGCGGGGCCGCCGCCCACGGCGTCATCAACAAAGACCACCCCTTCATCGCGGGCCTGCCCCCGCAGAACACCGACGACTGAACGAGGATTTCCATGACCACCACCCCATTCCGCGTGGCCGTCATCGGCGCGGGACCCGCCGGCATCTATGCCGCCGACCTGCTGACGAAAGCCGACCACGACCTCGACCTGAGCATCGACCTGTTCGAACGCCTGCCCTCACCCTTCGGGCTCGTCCGCTACGGCGTCGCCCCCGACCATCCGCGGATCAAAGGCATCATCAATGCGCTCATCAAGGTCCTCGACCGCGGTGACATCCGGCTGTTCGGCAATGTCGAATACGGCGTTGACATCAGCCTCGGCGAACTCACCGACCGCTACGATGCCGTGATCTTCTCCACCGGATGCTTCACCGATGCACCGCTGGCACTGCCTGGCGTCGATCTGCCCGGCTCCTATGGTGCTGCGGACTTCGTCAACTGGTACGACTCGCACCCCGATGTCGCTCAGACGTGGCCGTTGGAGGCGGAGAAAGTCGCCGTCATCGGCAACGGCAACGTCGCCCTCGACGTCGCCCGGGTGCTCGCGAAGCAGGCCGATGATCTCCACACCACCGAGATTCCCGACCATGTCTATGAGGGGCTCAAGGCCTCGCAGGTCACCGACGTCCATGTCTTCGGCCGTCGCGGACCGGCTCAGGCGAAGTTCACGCCGCTCGAGCTGCGTGAGCTCGGTCAGGTCAAAGACGTCGACGTCATCGTCTACCCCGAAGACTTCGAATTCGATCAGGGATCGCTCGACGCGATCGAGTCGAGCAACCAGGTCAAGCAGGTCGCGAAGACGCTCACGGA
This sequence comes from Brevibacterium sp. FAM 24630, assembly GCF_049804075.1. NCBI lineage: Bacteria > Bacillati > Actinomycetota > Actinomycetes > Micrococcales > Brevibacteriaceae > Brevibacterium > Brevibacterium sp. FAM 24630. Next base: position 43,984 of record NZ_JBNBZD010000009.1, on the reverse strand, counting down.
CTTCACGCTGCGGGAGCCGACGGGCGCGAAGCGTCGCCTCCACCTCCACTTCCTCCACGCACCGACGGCCATCCTCGGCGAGGAACGGGTGACCGGACTGCGCACGGAACGTCAGGAACTCGATGGGACCGGCGGCGTGCGCGGGACTGGGGACTTCCACGACTGGGACATCGATGCCGTCTACCGCGCGGTCGGGTACGCGGGCACCGAGCTGCCGCAGCTGCCGTTCGACCAGGTCAAAGGGGTCATTCCCAATCATGAGGGCCGTGTCGTCGACGCCGATGATCAGGGCCAGGCCGCCGAGGCCGACGTCATTCCAGGCGTGTACACGACCGGGTGGATCAAGCGCGGTCCCGTCGGACTCATCGGGCATACGAAGGGTGATGCCTTGGAGACGATCGGGCACATCCTGACCGATCAGGCTGCCGGGGCGCTCACCGAACCCGTGTACCCGGACGAGTCGTCGATCGTCGAGCTCCTCGATTCCAAGGGCGTGGACTTCACGGATTGGGAAGGTTATCACCGGCTCGAGGCTGCGGAGAAGGCCCTCGGTGAGGCTGAGGGGCGTGAACGGGTGAAGATCGCAACGCGTGAGGCCATGCTCGCCGAGTCGCGGGCGCACCTGACCGCGGACTCGGCCGCCGGGAGCTGAGGCCCCGGCTGGTCCAGACGCGGCCACCGCCGAGGACTGGGAGAGACGTCCGTTCTGGATCGGCGGCTCCGTCGTTCAACGACGAATCAGGTTATCGATGCGAGGCAGTATCGAAAACCTGATTCGTCGTTGAACGAGTTCTACAGCCCGCCCGATGCTTTGGTGAAAGAGCGTGCGGAGCAGATCTTCGGCGCTGTCCGAGTCACGACCAGGGCAGAGAACGCATCGAGCAGCGCCCGTGGCCCGATAAAAGCCGGGGCCCTCCTTCGGTCTCTGACTTCCAGTTCGTCGGCGGGTGCCTTCAGAAGACCGACAAGACAGCGCCAGCACAGCTGACAACTTCACATAGTGACCCGAAAGATTCCACTATTCGACCCCGAGGCCGAAAAAGACGGCCTCGGGGTCGTTTGCGTCTGTGACCTCGGCAGATAACCCGGCTATGTAATTGACATCACGAATCGACAGGAGAAAACTTGCCGCCGAGAATCTGACCTCAACCCTGGGAGGCAAAGGTGCCCTCACGCAGTTCACTGTCATCCGGTCCGCACACGAGCGTGACAGTCGTCCACGACAAAGGACTCAAACGCGATATCGGCAAGACCGGGCTGCTCTTCACCGGAGTCGGGTCGATCATCGGTTCCGGTTGGCTCTTCGGTGCCTTCGACGCCGCGAGCATGGCCGGCCCAGCCGCGATCCTGTCCTGGGCCCTGGGCGCGGTCCTCATTGTCTTCGTCGCCCTCAACTACTCCGAACTCGGTGTCATGTTCCCCGTCGCCGGCGGTGTCGTGCGCTACCCGCACTATGCCTTCGGTTCGTTCGCCAGCTACACCAGCGGGTGGATCACGTGGCTGTCGGCGGCGGGAACCGTCGGCATCGAGGTGCTTGCGGCCGTTCAGTACGCCTCGAGCTATATGCCGTGGCTGATGGAGACGAAGGAAGGGGTGCTCGTCCTCACTGTGCCGGGCATCTTCGTGAGCATCGCGATGGTCGCGGTCTTCTGCATCATCAACATGTTCGGGGTGAAGTTCTTCGCTCAGTTCAACAACGTGCTCGTGTGGTGGAAGCTGCTCGTCATCGTCCTCGTGTTCGTCGGCCTCGCGTTGCTGGCCTTCAACCCCGGCCACTTCCACATGCCCGAGTTCGGCGGTTTCGCCCCCAACGGCATCGCACCGATCTTCGCAGCCCTGCCCGCGGCGGGCATCGTCTTCTCCTACCTCGGGTTCCGCCAGGGTGTGGAGTTTGCCGGCGAGACGAAGAACCCCCAGAAGAATGTGCCCTTCGCCGTCATCGGTTCGATCGTGCTCACCGGCATCATCTACATCCTCCTGCAGATCGCGTTCATCGGAGCTATCCCCACCGATCTGCTCAAGGACGGCTGGGGCGGACTGTCGTTCTCGAATTCGGCAGGACCGTGGGCAGAGATCGCGATCATGCTCGGGGCGATGTGGCTGGCGATCATCCTCTATATCGACGCCGTCGTCTCCCCGGCCGACACCGGCTTGATCTTCACCGCGCTCACCCCGCGACTGTCGTACTCGCAGGCACGCGTGGGCAATGCCCCGAGTGCAATGACGAAGCTGAACAAGAAGGGCATCCCGTGGTTCGGTCTGGTGGTGACGTTCATCGTCGCCTGCTTCCTGTTCTTCCCATTCCCGTCGTGGGCGAAGATGGTCGGCTTCATCACCTCCGGCACCGTCATCTCCTTCGGGTCCGGGCCGGTCACGGTGGCGGCTCTGCGCCGGCAGCTGCCCAATCAGGAACGCCCTTTCCGCCTGCCCGGCGGAGACCTCCTGCCGTTTCTCGGGTTCCTTGCCGCGAATCTCATTGTCTTCTGGACCGGCTGGGATACGAACTGGAAGCTGTTCCTGGCGATGGTGCTCGGTTACGTGGTCCTCGGTCTGCACTATGCCTTCAGCGACCGCAGCAAGATCCCGCCGCTGCAGTTCAAATCCGGCTGGTGGATGATCCTGTGGCTCGGCGGTCTGGCCGTGCTCAGCCTGCTGAGCAACTATGGCGAGGGTGCCATGGGCGTACTCACGTTCGGATGGGGCGAGCTGGTCTGCACCGTTTTCACCGCCATCGTCTTCTACGTCGGCATCAAGACCCGCCTGAAGTCGGACGAAGTCGTCGCCAACGTCGAGAACACCAAGGAGACCAGCGCGGAGCATATCGACGGGGAGTGATCCAATTCCTCGCCCTCGCCGAGGTGGCCCGACGTTGACGTCATCGTCTATCACAGGGACTTCGAATTCGACGAGGCCAAGAAGGTCATCAAGGATCACGAAGGTCCCGTCGGCCTCATCGGGCATACGTAGGGCAAGGTGCTGGCGACTATCGGGCATATCCTCATCGGTCAGACCGCCGGGGTGCCCGCCTGACCGCGGGCTCGGCCTCAGGGAGCCGAGACCGCGGCCGCTGGGGACTGGGAGGGGCGTCGGTTCTGGTTCGGCGGCCCCGTCGTTCAACGACGAATCAGGTTATCGATGCGCGGCAGTATCGAAAACCTGATTTGTCGTTGAATGAGTTCTACGGCCCGGCCGATACTTTGGTGAGTGGCCCCTGATTCGAAGATCTCGGTGGCCTCGTTCGCTGGCTCTGCATGCGTCAGCCGGACGGTGCCACCCCGCCGAGGCTGCCGAGATTCACCGAACGCCCGCGGCCGGAGGGGGCGCACGGCCGGATCCCCACTGTCCTCTGAATCGTGACGCTTGCGGTCCCTGAGCCCTTGACATTCTAATGTTAGTGACTAACATTAAAGGATGAGTCGATGGCAGAAGACACATGAAACACTGGCGGGCGCAGCTCTGCAGCTGTTCCTCGATCAGGGGTTCGCCGGGACCGGCACCGCGCAGATTGCGGACCGGGCCGGGGTGAGCGAGATGACGCTCTTCCGCCACTTCCCAACGAAGGAAGCTCTGCTGCTCGAGGACCCCTTCGACCCTCGCATCGCCGAGGCTGTGCGGACCCGCCCGCCTGACGAGCCGCCCCTGCGCGCTGTCACCGAAGGGATCCGAGAAGTCTGGGCCACAGTCGCCGCCGACGAGGTCTCATCCCTGCGTCAACGTCTGCGCCTCATCGCAGAGACTCCCGGTCTGACCGGTGCGCTCGAGCGGGGTAGCGCCGCCACCGTCGACGCGATCGCTGCCGCACTGTCGGAACGGAACGTGGCGGCCGCCTCGGCGAGGGTCGTCGCGGCTGCGGTCATCGCAGGACTGAGTGCGGCCCTGCTCGACTGGGCGGTGTCGGACTCGGTGGCGCTCGGCGCGGCCATCGAAGAGGCACTGAACGTGCTGGAGGCGAAGTGAGATGCTCGAATTCTCCCGCGTCGGCTACCGGTTCCCCGGCGGGGATGGGGTCGCTGACCTGACGTTCGCTGTCCGACCCGGTGAGGTCGTTGCTCTCATCGGACTCAACGGGGCCGGCAAGACCACGCTCATGCGCCTCGGCCTCGGCATGCTGCGTGCCCAACACGGCGAGGTGCGGCTCTTCGGCCACCCGCTCAACCGGATGCCCACCGAGTCCTGGGCCCGGGTCGGGGTCCTCATCGAGACGCCGCTGGCATACCCGGAACTCAGTGTCGTCGAGAACCTCCGCATCGCCTCGCTGCTCCACCACGGGAGTCCGGGCCAGCCGGACCAAGCGATGGAGACCTGGCAGCTGAGCGCCCTCAGCCGTCGACGAGTGCGTCGGCTGTCCCTGGGCAACAAGCAGAGGGTCGGGCTGGCCGCGGCCATGCAGCACGATCCGAGCCTCATCATCCTCGACGAGCCGACCAACGCCCTCGACCCCGCCTCCGTGATCCTCCTGCGCGAGCAGCTCCTCGATCGGGCGGAAAACGGCGCGGCCGTGCTGGTGAGCAGCCATCATCTCGACGAGGTGGCCCGCATCGCCGATCGGGTGCTGCTGATCAACGCCGGTCGGCTCATCGGCGAACTCGACACGACGGGTCCGGACCTCGAACGCACCTTCTTCGACCGCATCCGCATCGACGACGACAATCGGAGACTCGCCGAGGAGACCGTGTGATGAGTGCTGCCGTGCGGGTTGAGGCCCTGAAGATGCTCCGGTCCCCGGTGGGTGCGATCACCGCCGTCACGTTGGTGCTGGGACTGTGCGGACTGCTCATCGTCATCACGTTCGGTGCGTCCAGTGGGCAACCGCAGCTGATGGCCAAGCTCGGGCCTGCCGCCGCGCCGGACTGGGCAGGACTGATGGCTGGGGCCGAGCAGGTCGTGTCCGTGGCCTCGCTGCTCGCCTGCGGGGTCGTCGTGGCGTGGCTCTTCGGCCGCGAATTCGCCGACGGGACCATCGTCGGGCTCTTCGCCCTGCCGGTCGGCCGTGCGCCGATCGCCGTGGCCAAACTTCTTGTCTTCCTCGCTTGGGCTGTGCTCGTCGGGCTGCTGCTGAGCGTGTGTGTGGCTGTCCTGGGTCTCGTCTTCGGCTACGGAATGCCCGATTCCGCGGTGGGGGAGAGCCTGCTTCGACTGTGGCTGCTGACGGTGCTCAGCGGACTCCTCGTCATTCCCGTCGCGTGGGTGGCGACCCTGACGAGATCACTGCTGGCGGCGATCGGCTGCACGATCGGGCTCGTCGTCATCGCCCAGATCTCCGCGCTCGCAGGACTCGACGGATGGATGCCGATCGCCGCACCGGCCCTGTGGGCCATAGGCTCGGATCCGACCGTGACCGGGGTGCAGCTGTTGCTGGTGCCGGTCTTCGGCCTCGTGTTCGCCGGTCTCACCGCCCTCGCCTGGGCCAGGCTCCAGCTGCGCCGCTGAGCCTGCGACGGCAACCAGCGCCGAGGCGATCCGAGGTCACGCTCCGATGCGGAATGGCGTCATGTCCACCCGCTGCCGGCGGAAACCGACGCCCTCTGAGCGAAGCAGCTTTGGTGCGGTGCCGCCGTGGCAGTGCGCGGCGGTGCCGTCGGCGTAGACGACGCGCCACCACGGTCCGGAGTCGGATTCCTGGGCGACGAGACGTCCGGCTTGGCGAGCTCCGATGCCGACAGCCTCGGCGATGTCGCCGTAGGTGGCCACGCGGCCGGCGGGAACGGACCGCATGGTCTTCACGACAGCGGCACGGAGCCGCTGCCGCTCGGCCGCGGTTTCGAGGCTCGGGTCAGTGTGCGTGGTTGTGTCCGTTGAGAGTGTCCAGCGCCAGCGTCGAGTGCGCATAGGCTCCTCCGGCGCGCATTTCGGCGGCGACCCAGATCGCTTCCATGATCTGTTCGTCGGTGGCTCCGGCCTTCGACGCCACGCGTGTGTGGCCCTTGATGCAGTAGGGGCACTGGGTGACGTGTGCGACGGCAACGGCGATGAGCTGTTTCGTCTGGCCATCGAGCGCCCCGTCTGCGAAGACGGCCTTGCTGAAGGCTTCGAATGCGTCATTGGGTCCCGGTGCGAGCTTCTTCCGCTGAGCGGCGATCTCGGGAGTGGCCTGAGGGTAGAGCGAATCCGACATTGTGAATTTCCTTGGTCGTCAAGGCGTCGTCAGAATCCGAATCGGATGGTGAGGCGCTGGATCTGTTTTCACCATAGACCTCACCGCTGACGCACACCAGACCGACCTCACACTCGTGATCGTCGGCAGCCGACCGGTCCGACCCTGTGCCGCCCCCACCCTGGAGCAGTGCGTCAGCCCTCGCTGCCCTCCGCAAACCGCACAAAGTACTCAAGCGCCTCAAACGAATCCACAGCATCGGGATTCGCCACACGATCCAACGCATGCCCCTGGATGAGCCGCTTGACCGGCACTTCGAGCTTCTTGCCCGTGCGGGTGTGGGGGGATCGCGGGCACGGTGATTCGGGGCACTTCAGGCCCTACCTCATCCTCGCCTGACCAGGAACAACGGTGGAACTACTGTGCCGCCGTCTCGGTCGGCACCACCATGACCGGTCCCCGCGCGCGATTGAGCAGCTCGCGGCTGACCGAACCGAGCAGTGTGCTTTTCATCGCGCCATGGCCGCGAGTGCCGACCACTGTCAGCTGTGCAGCACGGGTCTTCGCTTCGAGAAGATCGCCCGGGGCGCCGAGTTCGACGTCGGCAGTAATCTCGAGGTGCGAATGACGTTGACGCAGCCAGGCGATCTCCCTTTCCACCGATGCCCGCAGATTGCTCTGACGGCGCTCAGTGATGGTCTCGAACTCCTCGAGTTCCGGGTACCAGTACTTCCACTCCCTCAGCAGCGGCATCGCTGTCAGGACCTGCAGCGGAGCCGCGAAAAGCTCCGCCTGCCGTGCTGCGAGGAGCAACACAATGCGACTGCGCTCGGACAGGTCGATTCCAGCGACCACCGGTCCGGTGTCTCGAGCGTGGGCGAAGAGTTCAGGGCCCTGCCCGGCTTCCGGCAGATAGTCCTTCGGGACGACCACAGTGGGGCACTGCGACCGGGCGGGAAGCGCCGCGGCGACCGAACCGAGGAGCTGGCCGATGAAGCCGCCGCGACCGTGGGAGCCGACTACGACCGTCTGCGCACGCCCGCTGAGTTCGGTGAGAACTCCGGTCGGGCTGCCTTCTGCCGACGAGAACGTGACCTTTCCCGGGTAGTCGCGCAGATACTTTCGGGCGTCATCGAGGACCTTTTCGGCACGATCCCGTTCGGCGCGGGCTTCAGGCGTGACCAGAATTGCCGGCTCACCGGTGTACATCATCGGAGGAAGCCGATAGACGGCCACGACCGTGAGAGCCGTGTTGCTGCTCAGCGCTTTGACAGCGGCGAAATGCAGCGCGCACCTGGCATGGGCCGAGCCGTCGACGCCGACCAGGACACCGAGGTCGCGGTCGGAGGAAGCGAAAGGAACTCGATCGTTCATGACCAGAACTTAAGGTTGTGATCGGGGAGGAACGATCATCACCGGGCCCTGAGCCCTGTTGAGCACACCGCGAGAGACGGAACCGAGCAGCGCGCTTCGCACCGCACCGCGGCCTCTGCTGCCGACCACGGTCAGCTGCGCTGTCGCGGTTCGGTCAGTGATGGCGTCGATCACCTGGCCGCTTTCGACATCGATGGAGATCTCCAGATTCGGGTGATCTTCGAAAAGCCACGAGTGGTCGGCTCTGATCGTCTTCTCGAGATCGCTCCTGCGCCTCAGGCTCGTTTCGTTCTGGAGCTGAACGTCGGGGTACCAGTACAGCCATTCCTCCGCCAGCGGCATGATCATGAGGATGCTGAGAGAAGCGGATGTCTCCTCTGCCACCTGCGCTGCCTGCGTGAGGACCTCGGCGCTCGGCGCCGAACCATCGATCGCGGCGACGATCGGACCGCCCGGCTTCTGCTCGACGAATTTCTCGTTCTTCGCGTCTGCCTCCGTCGAGTCGGTTCCGGGGATCACGATCGTGGGGCAGTGGGCGTGAGCAGGAAGCGCCGCGGCAACCGAACCGAGAAGCTGCCCGATGAAGCCACCACGTCCGCGAGCCCCGACAACGACCAGTCGGGCTTGCTTGGAGAGGTCGGCGAGGACGCCGGTGGGGTTGCCCTCGGCGACGGCGAGGATGAGGTCGCCTGCGTAGTCGTCAAGATACTTCTCGGCCACATCGAGTGTGGCTTCGGCGTTCTTGCGTCGTGCGCGATCCTCCGGCTCTGAGGGCAGAGAGGCCATATTGGGGTAGATCGGGACCGGGACCGCATAGGCGGTGACGACGGTCAGGGTCGTTTTCCGGCGAAGCGCTTCGCTCGCGCCGAACTGCAGAGCCGATCTGGCGTGGTCAGAGCCGTCGAATCCGACCAGAACTCCAAGATCACGGGTGCGCAGATCAGCGGCTGTTACGTCCTCGTACATCATGAACCTCCTGCCGGGGTTGCTCAGATCCGGAGCGACGGCGACAACCCCGAAGCGAAAACACCGTCGTCCGGCTCCAGCATACCAAAGTTTTCTACACTATGTAGAAAAGGCGGTGTCGACCGCCTTATTGCGCGGCCGCGTTCGGGACGATCAGCACGGGCGACTTCGCCTGATTGAGCACACTCCGGCTGACCGACCCCAGAAGCAGGCTGGCCACCCCTCCTCGACCTCGGGTGCCCAGTACGACGAGTGCTGCTGTGCGTGTTGCTTCAATCAGTGTGGCCGCTGCCGAGCCCTCTGCCAGCTCGGGGCGTACTGTCAGTCCTTCGTGATGGTCCGTAACGGCATCCACCAACTCTTCGAGATGGTGTGCGTATGCACGATCAGTCGGAGCAGAGTCCTCGGCACCAGCGCCACGCGAGGCTCCCGCATCAGCGGGGACGGCTGATACGAAAGCGAGCCGACGGCCGCTCAATTCTGCAGCATGTGCGGCAACCTCTGCGACCGGAAGAGCAGACGAACCCATGTCGACTCCAGCGACGACTTCGTCTTCGAAACTCAACCGATTGTGCTGGCCCTCCGAGGCGGATCCACCAAGGTTCTCCCGTGCTGGCACATCGTCGGCGAGGTCTGAGTCCTGGAATGGCACCACCAGTACGGGGCAATGCGAACGCGCAACGAATGCACCCGACACTGTGCCCAGCAGTCGGCTCGCCAGCCGGTTGCGGCCGCGTTTGCCGACGACTGCCAAACGCGAGTAGCGGCTGGCTTCGGCGAGGACTTCTCCCGCGTCTCCCTCGATGGCTTGGGCGGATGCCTCGACGCCTGCGCTCCGTGCCTGTGCGGCAAATTCTTCGAGCAGTTCCTGCGTCGAATTCCCGATGCTGCGGTGGTGATCGTCGGAGATCGTCGGGGCGTGCCGGCGTGGGATCACCGGGACACTGTAGGCACCGACGACCCGGATCGAACAGTTGTGCTCCTGTGCGATGGTGACGGCAGTCGTGAACGCTTGGCGGCTGTTGTCCGATCCGTCCACTCCGATCAAAATATCCGCCGGTGGGAGGGTGAAGAGAGCAGTCATAGCCTCACCGTACGCGAAATGCCCGGTTCCGGAGAGAGGCACCTCGCCGAGGCAGCTCCCCCGGCCAACCCGGCACTCAGCCCGGGCCCGCCCTCGACTCGGTTGCGTCAGGACTCAGTCGGCGGAGTCGCTGTCCTTCGCGAACCGCACAAAGTACGTCAGCGCCTCGAACGAATCCACAGCATCCGGGTTCGCCACCTTCTCCAACGCATGCCCCTGGACGAGCCGCTTGACCGGCACCTCAAGCTTCTTACCCGTGCGGGTGTGGGGGATCGCGGGGACCGCGATGATGTCATCGGGCACATGCCGGGGCGACGCCTTGGACCGCAGATCCTGAGCGATCCGCGACCGCAGCGCGTCGTCAAGAACAACGCCCGAAGCCAGGACGACGAAAAGCGGCATCCAATACCCGCCGTCCGGCTGCTCGACTCCGATGACGAGAGATTCGGCCACCTCGGTGATGTCATCGACGACGTCGTAGATGTCGGCGCTGCCCAGGCGCACGCCGCGACGGTTGAGGGTGGCGTCCGAGCGTCCGGAGATGATGACGCTGCCGCGTTCGGTGATCGTGATCCAATCGCCGTGGCGCCATACTCCAGGAAACATCGAGAAGTACGAGTCGTAGTAGCGCTGCCCGTCCGGGTCGTTCCAGAACTTCACCGGCATCGACGGCATCGGGGCGGTGATGACCATTTCCCCGACCTCACCGATGAGTGGGCTGCCGTCATCGTCCCAGGACTCCAGCGCCACTCCGAGGATCGGTGCGGACAGTTCGCCCGCCCACACTTCGAGGTTCGGGGCCGGACCGGCGAAGCCGCTGACGACGTCCGTGCCCCCGCTCACGGAGCCCAGCTGCACGCGCTCGCCGACGGCATCGCGGACCCAGGGGAAGCAGTGGGCCGGCACCGGTGCACCGGTGGCGCCGATCGTCCGGAGCGCCGAGAGGTTCAGTTCTTCGCCGGGTTTCAGATCGGCCTTTAACCCAGCAAGAAGAATTCCTGGACTCAGCCCGAGGACATTTGCCTGTGTGTCAGAGGCGATCTCCCACAGCCGTCGTGGTCCCGGATACAGGGGGCTCCCATCATAGAGGACCGTCGTCGCGCCGGTCAGCAGTGCGGAGGTCGCCAGATTCCACATCACCCAGTTCGTGTTCGTGTACCAGAACAGACGGTCACCCGGCCGCAGGTCCAGCTGCAGCCCCATCAGTCGGAGATGATCGAGGACGACTCCGCCATGGCTGTGCACGATCCCCTTTGGAATTCCTGTGGTGCCCGAGGAGTAGAGCACCCACAGCGGAGTATCGAACTCGACTCGGACGAAGTCGAGCGCAGTATCATCGCAGGCGATGTCGTCCCAGGCGACGAGCTCAGTCAACGGATGCTGTCCGTCCAACGCGCCAGCACCGAGGTTGTCGATCCCGACGACTGCCCGCAGCGACGGGATCCGTGTCGCCAAGTTCACAACCTGGTCACGGCGGTCGAAGGCCGTGCCGTTCCAGAGATAGCCGTCGGCGGCGAAGAGGACCTTCGGTTCGAGTTGACCGAGTTTCGCCGCGGCTCCTTCGGCGGCATAGTCCTGGGCGCAGGCCGACCAGATGGCACCGATGGAGGCGGAGGCGAGGAAGGCGATGAGTGTGTGGTGGGTGTTCGGCAGGTAGCCGACGACGCGGTCGCCCTGTCCGACTCCTTGGCTTCGCAGCCATGCGGCGACGGAGCCGACTTGGCGGTGCAGCTCACGCCATGTGATTTCGGTCCGGTTGCCGTCTTCGGTGATGGTGATGATTGCCGGTTCGTCGGCGAGGTCGTCGTCGAGTGCGGCGCGCAGGGCGTGTTCGGCGTAGTTGAGGCGGGTGCCGGGGAACCAGGTGGCGCCGGGCATAGAACTGTCGGCGAGGACTTCGGTATAAGGTTCGTCAGAGATGACGTCGAAGAAGTCCCAGACCGCACCCCAGAACCCGTCGAGGTCGTCCACCGACCAGCGCCACAGATCGTCGTAGTTGACCATGTCCTGCCCCGAGCGCTGGTTTGCGAATTCGGTGAAGTCAAGGATCTGCGGGCGCGGGGTCTGGTCGGGACTCGGACGCCAGATCGGTTCAGCGGTCAATTTTTCTCCTCAGTTCAGCGCGTCGGTGGGTCAAAGGGGACGGAAGATTCGGACACAGGAACGAGCTGGACTCGCTCTGAATACGAGGTTGTTTGCCGAAGCTATTCCCGCCTTCGCGTATTTCAGGGGCCCCGCCGCTTGCGCGGCCGGAGCTTGGGGCGACAGGTTTCAGCCGATCGCGGCGAGCGCCAGCAGGTAGGCACTGACTACGCCGATCATAATAAGTACCGGCGGCACCGTGTAGCCGACGACTTCACCGAATTTCATCTTGAAGTTCGCCAGATAAGGCAGGGCGAAGAAAGGAATGAGCAGATTGAACACGGCGTCGCCCATCTGGTAAGCCTGCATCACGAGGCTGAGGTCTGCGTGCAAGTCGAGAGTGGTGGGCACGATATAGGGAGCCTCGATGACGAATTTGGAACCGCCCGAGGGCACCGCGATATTGAGGATTCCCGAGTAGATGAACGCGATGAACGGCCAGGTCGTCGCCGAGGAGATCGCTGTGAAAGCCTGGGAGATGACCACCCCGAGGCCCGTGGCGCTGATGAGACCGAAGATTCCTGCGTAGAACGGAAACTGCAGGATGAACCCCCAAGTGCCGGCGATGCCTTCCCTGACCAGACCTGCGTAGTACTCAGGACCTTGGTTGGCACAGAGCAGGATCCCCAGGGAAAGGAATAGGAAATTGTACGCATTGAGATCGAGGCCGGCGACCCCGGTTGCCGCGATGTTGAGCACGCTGTAGACAAGCCCTACTCCGCCGATGACCACCATGACGATTCGACTCGCATTAGCCTTCTGAGCTGGAGTCGAACGTTCGACGACCGTCGCCGAGGCTCCGGACTCGATCTCGTCGAAGACCGATTCATCGACCTGTTTCATCTTCGCCGGGTCCTTGGGGTGCATGAGCAGCATGAAGACGATCCCGACGATCATGCACACGAGAAGCAGAAGGCCGAAGTCGAGTCGGACGACCGTGTCGGTCAGCGGTACCGTCACCGGAGTCGCCTCGAGGTGGGTCTGCGGAACCAGATCTCGCAGGTAGTCGGGAGTGGCGGCATAGAGTACGGCTGCGCCTGACATACCGGCCGCTCCGGGGACCATGCACATGAATAGTGTTGCAACGAGGACCGGCGCGTGAATTCTGATGTCGCGCTTCTTCGCCTCGGCGAGGAGTTCTTTGCCCAGAACGATTCCGCCCATCATCCCCAGGCCCCAGTGGACGAAACCAAGGAGTGCCCCCACGACACCGGCGAGGATGATCACCTGCGACCGAGTCTTGGGCAGGCGTGCCACCCGTGTGAGCAGACGTTTGGCAGGGGGAGAGGTTGCGACGGCATTGCCCGTCGCCAGCAGCACAGTCATCTGCATGGTGAATTCGAGAAGGTTCCAGAACGAATCGGTCCACGACGAGATGATGGTGACGGTGTCGGAATCTGACGACCACAGAGGGGTTCCGGTGAGGAAGAAGGCCAAAGCGCCGACGATGAGCGTGAGAGCCAGGCAGATGACGAACGAGTCTGGCATCCAGCGAATGAACCAGGCGAGGTATCTGTCGAGGAATCGGGGCTTGTTGTCGAATCTCGTCATTGAGGTCATTTCGGTATTTCTCCTTGCTGACGGTGAAGCGGGTCAGATACGGGGTGAGTCCGAGGACATGGTGTGCTCGTAGCGAAGCACTTTCTTGTTGATCTTGCCGACCGCCGTGGTCGGAAGAACATCTGTGAAATGTACGTACTTCGGTCGCTTATAGCTTGCGAGTACGGCCCGTGAAGCTGCGATGACATCATCCTCGGTCGCGTCCTCGTTGGCAGGGACGACGTAGGCGGTGACGGCTTCACCCCAATCCGGGTGGGGAATGCCGACGACGGCGACGTCTCGGACCTCCTCAAGTGTCGACAGGGCCTGTTCGACCTCGCTGGCATAGACATTCAGCCCGCCGGTGATGATCATGTCCTTCTTACGATCGACGAGGTAAAGGTAGCCATCCGGATCCAGATATCCGAGGTCGCCGGTGTGCAGCCAGCCCTCGCGCAGCGTCTCGTCCGTGGCCTCAGGTCTGTTCCAGTACCGGTCCATGACGTAGGGGGCGGCCGCGATGACCTCACCGACCTCATTCGGCTCACAGTCCGTGCCGTCCTCGTGAACTATGCGCATCGAGGCCATGAGCGCACTCTGTCCGCAGCTGCGCAGCCGATGCGGGAACCGATCGACATCGTGGTCGTGGCGCCGCAGTCGGGTCAGGAAGTTGGGAGCTTCTGTCTGACCATACAGCTGCATGAATACTGGACCGAACATGGTCAGTCCCTGCCGCAGTCGTTCTTCTGAGATGGGGGAGGCACCATAGAGGATTGTTCTCAGAGACCGAGAATTGAAGTCGCCGCGCTCTGCGACGGCATCAAGGAGCCTGTTGATCATGGTCGGCACCAAGAAGAGGTAGGTGACTCCAGCAGACTCGACCTTTTCCAGAGTGGTGGCGAGGTCGAACTGCGACATGACCTCGACGATCGCCCCCTGGAGCAGAGCAGTCATCGCGAGGACACCGGCGCTGTGGGGCAGCGGAGAGGACAGGAGCAGATGGTCATCGGCGGTGATCTCGGTTTCGATGACGTGGGCGAGCATATTTGCGACGACTCCCCGCTGGAGGTGGACCACACCCTTCGGTCGCCCCGTGGTACCGCCGGTGTACATGATGAGCGAAAGATCGTCCGCTGTGGTCGCAGTTGTCAGTCGATCGGAGGGCCCGTGATCAATGTCGGAAGGTGCGGCCTCAACCTTCTTATCGTCGGTGGCTTCGAGCACGATGGCCTCCGGCCCGCTTCCGTCCTGAGACGATGTCGCCTCCCGGAGATGAGCCGGGGTGGTGAGCACGACTTCCGCTCCAGAGTCGGCGAGAATGAACTCGACCTCGGCTTCCGAGAGCATCAGATTGATCGGCACCTTAGCTGCGCCGACGGCAATGATCGCCAGGTCGGCGATGAGATATTCAGCGCTGTTGGGAAGCAGGATCGCAACAGGATCTGATGGTCTGATGCCGCGATCGATGAGCGCATCGGCGACAACAAGTGCTGCCTCGTGAAGTTCTCTGTAGGTCCATGTTCTGCCGTCCGCGATGACGGCGCTGCGGTTTCCGTGCTTCCGAATGGCAGGGAGAACTAGGTCGCGAGTGGTAGCGAGCGGCATTGTTCGAATCCTCTTCCTCTTCGCTGAGTCGTGAGTGATGTTGATCACGCACTCCGGCAGTCTTCCGGATCCGAGCGATTGGGGCTATGTGAGGATCTGACAGTTTCCGGCCATGGCGCTGTCAGCGTCTGACACTCAGCAATTTCTGCTCCGTAAGCGTTCTGAGGACCGCGACCATGCGAATCGCTGTCTCCGCGCGGTAACGGCCGTCCGCCTGGTCGAACTTGAGGTCGAGAAGCTCTTCGATCCGGGCGATGCGATTGCGCACAGTGTTGTAGTGCAAGTGCAGCTCACTCGCGGTGTCCCCGAGGTGACGATCGTTGGCCAGATAAGTCCGCACGGTGCGCATGAAGTCGGTACCGCGACGCTGATCATGGTCGATGATCGGGCCGAAAGTGTCGTTGACCATCGCAGCGAGCTGCTCCTGGGGCATGCTCGCCAGGCCCTGCAAACCGAGCTTGCGGGCACTGAATATCCCTTTGTCCGCGGCACGGGGGTCCGAGATGCCGATGGCGCAGGCCGCAGCCGCTTCATCGTAAGAAACTGAGATCTCGTGCGGGCGGCGCGAGCGACGGCCGACGCCAGCGACAAATCTCGGTCCTCCGTGTTCTGCACCATCGGTCCCGGGGCGTCTGTGTCGTTCCTCCTCGCGAATAAGCAGCTCCTTAAACTGCCTGATCAGATACTCTTCCGGGCGATGGTCCTCGACCACAATGACGAGAGAGGAATCACGGTGGTCGATGAGCAGCTGAGGGAAAGTCGTACGCAAGTCGGTATGGAATCGGGCGGACAGGCGATTGGAGGCAGCGAGCGATTCGACGACGATCACCCGCGCGCTGTCGGCTAGATGCGGGCGGCCGATGAGGGAGAGACGCCGGCGGAGGTGTTCGCTGTCGTTGAACCTCCCTGTGAGCAGGCTTTCGAGAAGCTCGCCACGCAGCTCCTCCCTCGCCTCGGCTCTTTCGCCCAGTCTGAGCAACTGCAGGCGGAGGGCACCGATTGCCAGGCTGATCGGTGTGTCTGCGGGGGAGGGATCCATATCTATTTGGTGGATGCGAAGCGACAGGTCACTCCGATTCCCGAGCTCACAGGTAAGTCGTGTTCCGGCACAGCCGATTTCATCTGGGCCGGCCGTATGAAGCGTGCGTCCGCGACCATCGTTGATCTGGATGTTGGCGTTGAGGAAGACAGCAGCGACCTCGAGAGCGGAGTCGATCTCTCCCGTATTGGTCAGCGCCCCGATGAATTCCGATGACGATTGCAGAGCGGATTCCGCGCCGATTGCCTTCCTCTGCAGGCTGCGCACGGTTCGTTCCGCCTCACGGAGCAGAGTCAGCTGATGCAGTCGCATCGATAGCCGGCGGGCTGTAGTTTCAAGATGGTCGACATCTCGGGGAGTCCACTCTCGCAACTCTCGGTGTGCTGCATAGATGACTCCTGTCGGCTGACCGGCGGCCGTGAGCGGAGTGACCAGGACCGTAGCGATCCTCTCGTTGTCGATGAGTCGTTTCGCCGGCACGCGACGAGAATCGTGGAGGTAGTTGCTGCTCCTCTGCGTTCGGGCCAGGGAGACTGCCCGACCGCCGATTCCGTCGCCGACAGCAAGACGCCAGACGGTCGACATCTCCGGAGTCGTCAACCCATGATGGGCACCCATATGAAGCTGATCGTCTGCTTCGACCAGGCCAGTCCACGAGATGTCACAGCACAGTGCTTCGCTGACATAGCCGACCGCGCTCTGCATTGCCTGCGCCAGGGTGTTCGCAGCCAGCAGTGATGAGAGGAATCGTTCCCATGCAGCAGTCATTTACACCCGATCGTCTGTGAACCACCCCTGATCTACCTATCCTAAACAAGACTCAGACAGGAACGGGCCACCGAGAAGCGTCAAAAGTTCACGCGGATGGGTTTCTGCTGATACCGCGCCGTGATCTGCGCGAGGATGCGTCTGGCCCAGGAGTTTGCCGAGGCGTCCCGACTGCATCCGTCGAGCCGACCCGGCCATGGTCGCTACTTTGACTTAGTCTTCCGCCCCCTCCGCGAACCGCACAAAGTACGTCAGCGCTTCGAACGAATCCACGGCATCGGGATTCGCCACCTTCTCGAGGGCATGCCCCTGGATGAGCCGTTTGACCGGCACCTCGAGCTTCTTGCCCGTGCGGGTGTGGGGGATCGCGGGCACGGCGATGATGTCATCGGGCACATGCCGCGGCGAGGCCTTCTCTCGCAGATCTCCAGCGATCCGCGACCGCAGCGCATCATCAAGAACAACGCCGGAAGCCAGCACGACGAACAGCGGCATCCAGTATCCGCCGCCCGGCTGTTCGGCACCGATGACCAGGGATTCGGCCACCTCGGGGATGCCGTCGACGATGTCGTAGATGTCGGCGCTGCCCAGGCGGACACCGTGCCGGTTGAGGGTGGCGTCCGAGCGTCCGGAGATGATGACGCTGCCGCGTTCGGTGATCGTGATCCAGTCGCCGTGGCGCCATACTCCGGGGAACATCGAGAAGTAGGTGTCGCGGTAGCGCTGCCCGTCGGGGTCATTCCAGAACTTCACCGGCATCGACGGCATCGGGGCGGTGATGACCATCTCCCCGACCTCGCCGGTGAGCGGGTTGCCGTCATCGTCCCAGGACTCCAGGGCCACTCCCAGCAGCGGGGCGGACAGCTCGCCCTCCCATACCTCGAGGTTCGGCGCGGACCCGGCGAATCCGCTGACCACGTCCGTGCCTCCGCTCGTCGAGGCCAGCTGCACGCGCTCGCCGACGGCGTCGCGGACCCAGGGGAAGCAGTGGGCGGGAACAGGAGCACCGGTGGCGCCGATGGTCCGCAGTGAGCTCAGGTCCAGTTCCTTACCGGGTTCGAGTCCGGCTTTCATCCCGGCGAGGAAGATCCCCGGGCTGACCCCGAGGACATTGACGTGCGTGTCCGCTGCGATCTCCCACAGCCGGCCCGGTCCGGGGTAGAGGGGGCTGCCGTCGAAGCAGACGGTGGTGATGCCCGCCAACAGTGCTGAGGCGACGAGGTTCCACATCATCCAGTTTGTGTTCGTGTACCAGAAGAACCGGTCACCCGGTCGCAGATCGAGGTGGAGACCGAACAGGCGGAGATGGTCGATGACGACCCCTCCGTGGCTGTGCACGATCCCCTTGGGAATGCCTGTGGTCCCGGAGGAGTAGAGCACCCACAGCGGGGTATCGAAATCGACGCGAACGAACTCCGGCGGAGTATCGCCGGAGGAGATCTCGTCCCAGTCGGCAAGATTCGTGACCTCGTTGTCCTCATCGATGGCACCCACACCGAGGTTGCCGACCCCGACGACTGCCCGCAGCGACGGGATCCGTGTCGCCAAGTCCGCAACCTGGTCACGGCGGTCGAAGGCCTGGCCGTTCCAGAGGTAGCCGTCGGCGGCGAAGAGAACCTTCGGTTCGAGTTGGCCGAGTTTCGCCGCGGCTCCCTCGGCGGCATAGTCCTGGGCGCAGGCCGACCAGATGGCACCGAGCGAGGCGGAAGCGAGGAAAGCGACGAGGGTGTGGTGGGTGTTCGGGAGGTAGCCGACAACTCGGTCACCCTGCCCGACGCCCCGGTCGCGCAGCCATGCGGCGACGGAGCCGACCTGGCGGCGCAGCTCACGCCATGTGACCTCGGTTCGGTTGCCGTCTTCGGTGATGGTGATGGTGGCCGGTTCGTCGGCGAGGTCGTCGTCGAGTGCGGCGCGCAGTGCGTGTTCGGCGTAGTTGAGGCGGGTGCCGGGGAACCAGGTGGCGCCGGGCATGGACCGATCGGCGAGGGCTTCGGTGTAGGGCTTATCGGAGATGACGTTGAAGAAGTCCCAGACCGCACCCCAGAAGCCGTCGAGGTCGTCCACCGACCAGCGCCACAGATCGTCGTAGCTGACCATGTCCTGCCCAGAACGCTGGTTCGCGAATTCGGTGAAATCAAGGATCTGCGAGCGCGGGGTCTGGTCGGGGTTCGGACGCCAGATCGGTTCAGCGGTCAATTCTTCTCCTCGGTTCAGCACGTCGGTGGGCAGCAGCGAACGCGGTCTTCACCAGCCGGAACGAGGCTCACTCATTCTGCAGTGGAGACGTTGAGTCCACCTTACGCCCGCCGGATTTCGCTGGCGGTGCAGACTCAGCCCCACACCCCACGCGTATCGTGGACGATTTTCTGCGTGAGCAAGGTCCGGTCGAGCCGTGTGAACTCGGTGTGGTCGACGAGTAGCAACACGATGTCAGCGGCGTGTACGGCTTCATTCACCTCTGTGAGAGTGACGTTGTCGCGCGCTTCGAGCTCGTCGGGCAGGCGGTCGATGTTCGGTTCGACCGCCATGATGTTGGCTTGGGGGAGTGCGTCGGCGAGGCGATTGACGATCTGTCGGGCGGGGCTTTCGCGCAGGTCGTCGATGTTCGGTTTGAACGCCAGCCCGAGGGCGGCGATCCGCACATCCTGAATGCGTCGAGCCTGGGGGAGGAGCTTGTCGAGGACATACCCGGGCTTGGCATCGTTGACCTCACGCGCGGTCCTGATCAGCGAGGACCGCTCGGGTGCGGTGGCAACGATGAACCATGGGTCGACGGCGATGCAGTGGCCGCCGACTCCGGGCCCAGGTTGCAGGATGTTCACGCGAGGGTGATGGTTGGCGAGCTTGATGAGCTCCCACACGTTGATGTCGAGGCCGTCGGAAATCATTGACAGCTCGTTGGCAAAGGCGATGTTGACGTCGCGGTAGGCGTTCTCGGTCAGCTTCGCCATTTCTGCGGTGCGCGCATCAGTCATGAGGAACTGACCTTCGCAGAACAGCTCGTAGAGGTCGCGGGCGCGCTCCCCGGCCTCACCGTTGAGCGTGCCGATGATGCGGTCGTTCGTGCGCAGCTCGATCATGATCCGACCGGGTAGAACCCTCTCCGGGCAGTGAGCGAAGTAGACCGTCTGGGCGCTGCCGGGCTTGAGCGTCAGATCGGGGCGTGCCTTGATGACCGTCTCGGCGAGGAACTCCGTGGCCCCGGGAGGCGAGGTCGATTCGAGGATGATGAGCTCATTGCCCTCGAGCAGCGGAGCGATCTGCTTGCCGGCGGTTTCGATGTACGACAGGTCCGGCTTATGGCAGTCCTTGAACGGGGTGGGCACCGCGACGATGTAATTGTCCGCGTGCGGAGTCTCGGTCGTCGCACGCAAATATCCCTGAGAGACGACACCGGCGACCGTCGTTGCCATATCGGGTTCGACGAACGGCACGTTGCCGGCGTTGATCGTGGTCACGGCATCGGCATTGACGTCGACTCCGACCACCTCCGCTCCAGAACTGGCCAGGACGGCTGCGGTCGGCAGTCCGATATAGCCGAGGCCGATGACGGCGACCGATGGGCGTGGGGTGGCGGTGATGGGCGGCATGCGTGGGGTTCTCCAAACTCCTGCTGAACAGATTCCGATGTTACCCGAGTGACGGCCAGGCCAACTGCGCATGAACAGTGGATGACCAGGCATACCATTGGTTCAAGCGCCAACCATCACTGCGAGAGCCCTGACCGCCGAGGCGGCCGCCGGGTTCTCCCGATCAGGAGTTCGTCCGTGACCCCCACAGTCCTCACCGTTTTCGGCACGCGTCCGGAAGCCATCAAGGTGGCCCCGCTCATCCGTGCCATCGAATCCAGTGGGACGCTCGCCTCCCGCACGCTGGTCACGGCCCAGCACCGGGAGATGCTCGATCAGGTCAACGATCTCTTCGGCATCGTGCCCGATGTCGATCTCAACATCATGTCCGCGGGACAGACGCTCAACGGCATCGCCTCCCGCGTCATCGGCGAACTCGATTCCGTCCTTGCCGATCAGACCCCCGACGCCGTGCTCGTCCAAGGGGATACCACCACGGTCATGGGGGCTGCGATCGCCGCCTTCAACCGCGGCATCCCCGTCATTCACCTCGAGGCGGGGCTGCGCTCGGGTGATATCGCCAGTCCCTTCCCCGAGGAGGCCAACCGCAAGCTGACGAGCCAGGTCGCCGCCCTCCACCTCGCCCCGACCTCCCGCTCGCGTGACAATCTGCTCGCTGAAGGCATCAGCCCCGCAGACGTGGCCGTCACCGGCAACACCGTCATCGATGCCCTCCACCTCGCCGTTGCCATGGAGGTGACGCCGGTCGATCCCACGGTCGCTGACTATTTGGCCACCGACCGGCCGAAGCTGTTGGTCACCACGCACCGGCGAGAGAATCTCGGGTCGGCGATGGAGAATATCGGCGACGCGCTGGCAGAACTCGCTGCCGCCCGCCCGGACCTCCTCATCCTCCTCCCGGCCCATCGCAACCCACTCGTCCGCGAAGCCGTCCTGCCCAGAGTCGAGTCACTTGAGAACGTACTGGTCACCGAACCGTTGTCCTACGGCGAATTCACCACGGTCATGGCCGCCTCCGACGTGATCCTCACGGACTCCGGAGGAATCCAGGAAGAGGCACCGAGCCTCGGCAAGCCGGTGCTCGTCATGCGTGAGAACACCGAACGCCCCGAGGCGGTCACCGCCGGTTCCGTTGCACTCGTCGGTACCGACCGGAAGACCATCGTCGCCGAGGTGTCCCGACTCTTCGACGATGCTCGAGGTTACGAATCCATGGCCCGAGCGATCAACCCCTACGGTGACGGTCGAGCGGCACAGAGATCTCTCGCCGCTATCGAGGAGCTGCTCGGAGTCGGTGAACGCATCGACGAGTTCGCCCCCGAGCGCTCGCCTTGGCGCAGCGCTCAGAAGCAGTAGTGGCCCGGGGCGAAACCGAAGGCGTGGACGTCGCCGTTGGCCAGCAGATGGCTGTCCTCGACGGTCCAGGTGTGGGCATGGTCGCCTCTCACCTGGACGAAGTTGAACCGATCGGCTGAATAGATCCGCGCACCCGCAGTGACGAGACGCTGCTGCAGTTCGGTGTCCTCACCGAGCGTGCGTTCGGCGAAGGGAATCTCAAGCAGCGTCGAGCGTCGCGTCATCAGGGTCGGCCCCATGACGAGGTCGGTGAAGCGGTGCTCCCGTTCGGGGAAGCGGCAGATGACGATATCGGAACCGCGCATGTGGAGGTAGTGCGCCTGTTTGCCGACGAGATCGGCATCCGAGTACCGCAGCGCGGCGAGCTGGTCGCCGAGGTAGTGGGCACCGTAGATGTCATCGTCATCCATTTTCGCGATGACGTCGCCCGAGGCCGCTTCGACGCCCCGATTGAGGCACGTTCCGAGGGGCTCGTCGGCGCTGACTTCGACGATCTCCAGGCGGTCGATCCCGAGGTTCGCAGCGCGTGTTCGCAGATCGGCAGGAGCAGGAAATCCGTGGGCGACGAGGACGAGCTCCTTGTCCGCGTGCAGCTGGGCGGCATGAGTGGTGAGCACCTCGCCGAGGTGGCCCGGCCGATTCGTCGACACCACCGCCGATACCGAGGTGGGAAACGGCTGCCCGTGGTCGATCCCGAGGGAATCCATCACCGTCATCGCCCGATGGGTGTAGGTGTGCTCGGCCCAGATCCGCCGCTGCGCCAGGTGGACGCTGCGGTCGCGCAGCTCAGGACTGCGCACATAGGCACGCAGAGTCCATTCGGCGTCCTCTTTCGACTCCGGCTGAGGCACCTCGTCGGTGGGGAAGAACTCGCGGGTCGCCGCGCTCGGAGTGGTGACCACGGGCGTGCCGGCGGCGCTGATCTCGAAGATCCTCCGAGCGCACATGCTCGGAGAGTCGGTGACGGAATTGACGTTGAGGAAGACCTTATAGTGCTTGTACGCAGTGAGCAGGTTGCGATAAGGCAGTGAACCGACCACCCGCTGTGCCAGCGAACCAGGGAACTGGTAGCGCTCGTCGTTGCCGAGAAAGCGGGAGAAGATCTCCAAGCCGTGCCGCATACGACCGGATACAGCGTCGGCGGCTCCGAGCAGCAGATCCATCTGCTCCCTGCGCTCGGGGTACTTGTGCGCGAAGTACATACCGGCGAAGGCGATGTCGCGAGCCGCGACGTTGCGGGCCGGCCGGGATGGATTGTGGATCGCCGGCTGCGCCGCGAACGGCAGCACTGCGACACGCTCATGACCTAGCCGAGACCGATACTCGGGCACCAGCCTGACATCACTGGTGAAGACGAAGTCGCAGAGTCCGGCCAGCGGCAGGAAATCCTCGAAGTGAGGCGGATCCTCCTTATTCCAGAAGACCGTCGGAATGCCCAGGCGGCGGCACTCGGCGAGGAGGTCGGTGACTTCGGGGCTCGGCCCGGACGGGCCCGTGAGCTTGAACTTCCATGCTCCGTCGTTGCCGTTCCACGCCGACTCGATGAAGACGAAGTCGAGGCCGTCGAGCTCGGCCGACCACTTCGTGAACGAGAGCGGGTGCAGTGACCACTCGAACCCGAAGCTCTCGGCCGAGAACTCATCGAGGATGACTCCGACACGGAGGTCGGGGAACACCGGAGACCTCTGCGGCAGAGGGAATGCGGGACACAGCTCGGCGAGCACCTCGGCGGAAAGGCTTCCGGTCGCGACCTCGGGCGATGCCTCGGCTGCTCCCTGAGTGATCGACCGTCGCCGTCTCCACATCGACACCTGGGACACCCCGCCTTTGCGCAGATGCCACAGGGCGGTTCTCAGAGTGCGAAGCGGTGTTCGGGGCACGGGGTGAGTCCTCTCAGCGGCGGCCAGGGAGTGCGGAACGGGAAGCAGATCAAGTCAAGAGTCCTTGTTCCCGCCCCGATGATGACGGCAAGAGACCCTGTGTCAGGAGGTGTGGAATGCAACCAATTCTTAATGTACGCAGGGTTAATTCTGCACGAATCCTGTTAACTCCAATAGTACAATCGGTAAGTCGACAGGGACTCCGCGAGCCTCGATACGGTGCATGTCACCGGGGAGGAAGGAGCAGAGCCCGGCCAAGGAACCGGATGAAATGAGGACAGTGGGAAGCAATTCTGGGCCCATTCCCTCACGGACCCCAATGAGGCGCAACGGCAGAGCCATGGCGCTCTCCCTCATCGATGGCCTCGTCTTCGCGTTCCTCGTCATGGCGATGACCCTCGTGCGATATGACTTCCACACGTATCGCGTCAACGCCCCAGGCATGCTCGTCTGCTCGGCGATCGCTCTGCTCGTCTTCCTCATCGGCGGACCACTGGCGATCTATCGCGGACGCTATCGTCGCGGATCGACCGATCAGTTCGCCGCCGTCGTCGGCACCGTCGCTCTGGGCGTCGGCCTCATGTGGGTCGCCGAATTCGCCTTCTCCACACGTCTGCTCATCCCGACCAGCGTCCCCATCGCCGCGGGCGCCCTGATGATCGTGGTCAAGAGCCTGGAGAACTGGGTGCGTCGCAATCTGCGCCAACGCAGACTCACAACCTCGGGCTCATCACGGCCGACCCTGATCGTCGGCGCCGGCAATCAGGGGACCCTCGCCCTCGACATGATCGCCCAGGACACCCGCAACGAGTTCGTCGCCGTCGGCATCCTCGACGACGATCCGGCCAAGCGGCACCTGCGCTACAACGGAACTCGGGTGCTCGGGCCGATCAGCGATATCGCGGCCCAGGTCGACCGCACCGGTGCCGGTGTCGTCATCATCGCCATCGCCGACCTGCGGCCCGAAGAACTCTCCCGGATCGCCTCGAACCTCGAATCCCGGCCGGTCGAGATCAAGATCATGCCGAAGCTCTCGGATTCCGACTACACTCGGCCCGAACCCGATTCCCACGATGTCGCCGACCTGCGTCACCGCGGCTTCCGCGATGTCAGCCTCGAAGACCTCATCGGCCGCCAACCGATCTCGACCAATATCGACGACATCGCCTCGGCGATCACGGGAAAGGTCGTCCTCGTCACCGGCGCCGGCGGATCCATCGGCTCGCAGCTGTGCCGCCAGGTCTTCCGCTTCGACCCTGCCCGACTCGTCATGACCGACCGGGACGAATCCGGTCTGCACGCCACTGAACTCGGACTCGAAGGATCCGCGCTGCTGACCAGCGACGACCTCGTCCTCGGCGATCTGCGCGATCCCGCGTTCATCGACGCCCTTGTGGCCGAAGCTCAGCCGGACATCATCTTCCATGCTGCTGCGCTCAAACATCTGACTTTCTTGGAACGCTTCCCAGAACAGGCCGTGCGCACGAATGTCGGCGCCAGCCTCGATCTGCTCGAAGCCGCGGTGGCCCACGACGTCGAATCCTTCGTCCACATCTCCACGGACAAGGCGGCCGGAGCGACCTCTGTGCTCGGGCGCACGAAGTTCTCGATCGAACGCGCTATCGCCTCCGTGGCCGAAGAGACCGGGCGCCGGTACATGTCCGTGCGGTTCGGCAACGTACTGGGCTCACGCGGTTCGGTGCTCGAGACTTTTGTGGCACAAGTTGCGGCTGGAGACCCCGTGACGGTCACTGATCCCGAAGTGACTCGGTACTTCATGACCGCCGACGAAGCCTGCGAACTCGTCCTGCAGGCGGCCGCCATCGGTGGTCCGGGGGAGACGCTGGTCCTCGACATGGGCGAACCGATCAGGATCGATGATCTCGCCCGACGGGTCATCGTGCTGTCCGGCCGATCGGATGCACAGATCGTCTACACGGGTCTGCGGCCCGGGGAGAAGCTCACAGAAGCGCTCCTGTCGCCGGGTGAGGTCGACGATCGCCCCAACCACCCGCTGATCACCCAGGTCCCGATCATCCCGATCGATCTCGAGGCGCTCAAGGCCCTCGTGGCCGAATCCCGTGATCCCCAGGTATTCACCCACCGCGAGGTGCTCGAAGCGCGACTGACGAGCCTTCTCGACTCAGAACCGCAGGGCGCCGGAGTCGACGACTGATGGACGTGCAACTGCTCGTGATCCTCGTCGTGGCCGCTGTGGTCACGGCCTTCAGCGCACTCATCGCCTTCCCGCTGCTACGCCAAGCGGGGATCGTCGACGTCCCCTCGCATCGGTCCTCACATACGCAGGCGACAGTCCGCGGTGGGGGAGTCGCCATCGGCTGCGGCATCACCGTTGCAACCGTGCTGGCTATGGTCTGGAACATCGCCGAGCATGGGGTCTTCGGACTCGGCGGCATCGTGCTGCCCATCGGCTTCCTGGTGCTCACCTGGTGCTATTCGGCGATCGGGATGAGCGACGACCTCGACTCGCTCAGGCCCGTCGGACGGTTGATCGGCCAGGTTGTGCTGGCGCTGCTGTTCAGCGCAACCATTGCGATGTTCTCCACCCAGGGAATCGCGCACGTGCTGGCCTTCGCCGTCATCGGTGTCGCCACCGTCAATGCGGTGAATTTCGTCGATGGACTCAACGGCTATGTCACGGAATGGGCCGTCGTCACCGGGGGCTGGTTCGCCTTCGTCAGTGCGTGGATCGGGGAGAAGGATGTTGCGCTCCTGGCTCTGACGCTGGCCGGCGCTGCCGTCGGGTTCCTGCCCTTCAACCTCGGTCGGGCCAGGGCCTTCCTCGGCGACACCGGAAGCTACGGCATCGGCGCGGCCGTCTTCGCACTGGCCGTGTGGCTCTTCGTACAGGGAGTGCCGATCGTCGTCATCGTCGCCCCGATGATCTTCGTCTTCTTCGATGTCGGCCTCACCCTGGTCCTCCGTCTGTTCCGTGGTGAGAACATCTTCCTGCCGCACAGGGAACACATCTATCAGCGCATCCAGCAGGCCGGTTGGCCGCACAGCTCGGTCTCCCTCTTCCACGCCGCGCTGAGCGTCCTCGCCTGCATCCTGGCTATCCCGACGCTGCTGAGCGGCAACACTGCGACGACATACCCCGCTCATGTGTTCTGGGTCCTCCTCGTCGCTCTCTATGCGCTTCTCCCGCTGTGGCTGAAGCGACGTGCGGAACAGGAGGCGGTGCCGGCATGAGGATCGTCCTGCTCAGCCATTATTACTACCCGGAGGTCGGAGCACCGCAGCGTCGATGGCGGATCCTCGTCGACCACCTGCGCGCGGCCGGCCATCAGGTCATCACCGTCGCACCACACCCGCACTACCCGTACCCCGATCGGGACCGCTTCTTCTCCTCCGGCGTCGGCCGCAGCCGGCGACGGGTCGATGTCAGGCTCGGCGGCACCTGGGACACCGGAGTCGATGGCGAGCGGATCCTGCGAGTGCCCTATCTGCACAGTGGTTCGTCGATGGCACGGCAGATGCTCGACCAGGCGGTGTCTGCGGCCGGAGCCATGTCCGCCGTCATCGATCGCCTGCGGGGGAGGATGCGCCCCGATGTCGTCATCTCGACGACCCCGGCCCTGCCGTTCCTGCTGGCAGGCGACACCCTCTCGAGGCTGCTCAAGGTGCCCCATGTCGCCGAGGTGCGCGACGCTTGGCCCGATCTCATCTCGGAGATGAGTCTCGTCACCGGTGCGCTGGGCAAGTATCTGCCGAATAGGCTGACGAGCACAGTCGAACACCGACTGCTGCCGGACTTGTTCACTCGAGCGCAACGTCGCGCCGCAGTCGTGGTCGTCACCACCGACGGTTTCCGGCGACGCCTCGAGCAGCGGGGCGTGACCGCCGAGGTGGTGCGCAGCGGAGTCTCCCCGGCAGAACTCGAAGGCGCCTCCGGGCTGACGGCCACCGGTGCTCTTCCGGTCATCGCCCCGTCCGTGGAGAACCTCAACGAATCTGCATCAGCGACGAGCGCGGATGACCGACATGGACTCAACCTGCTCTATGTCGGCACCGTGGGCCGGTCGCAGGACCTCAGCACCTCGATCCGTGCCCTGGCCCGCACCGAGGGGGTGCGCCTGCGCATCGTCGGCGACGGCGTCGACACGGAAGCCCTCAAGGCGGTGGCGGCAGAAGAGGACGTCCCCGTCGAATTCTTCGCCCAGCATGCCGGTGCCGAGCTCGCCGCCCACTGGGCATGGGCCGATGCGGGCCTGGTCAGCCTCAGTCCACTCGAATCCTACGAGTACACGGTCCCGTCGAAGCTCTACTCGCTCATGGCCAGGCAGATTCCGGTCCTCGGGGTTGTCGCCGGCGAAGCAGCCGACATCATCTCCAGCACCTCTGCCGGTGATGTGGCGAGCCCGGGAGACATCGACTCGGTGGCAGCAGCGATGACGTCGATGCGCCATCGCGTCGAAGGAGGCCAGACCTTCAGCCTCGAGTCCACTGCGGGAGAGGAACCCCGCGACTGGGTCATCCGTCATGCCTCTGCGGCTGCCATGGGACATGCCTACGAGCGAATCCTTGAGCAGGTGGTGTCATGAACTTGAGCTTCCTCGCTCGTCAGATCACGAATGTGGTCGCCACGACCGCCACCCATATCAATGACGACCGCATCTTCTTCGGTATGCAGTTGGCCAGGCGCCTGCCCGCTCCTGCCTCACGACTCGTCGGTCGGGCCCTCGGCCGAGCCCGCGGCGACGCCGCCCAGGCGGCATCGGCCTGGTTGTTGGGCCGAGAGTCGAGGGCGAAGACCCTCGTGGCGAACTCAGTCCACCCATCGCGTCTGCTCGGCGAGATCGCCCTCAACCTCGGCCTGCTCGATGAGGCCGAGACCATCGCTGAAGCAGTGCCCGAGGCCGCCGGACTGAGTTCACGCATCTGGTGGACCAGAGGACAGCTCGACCGCGCCATCGACGTGCTCCCCGCGGGAGCGCGCCGGAATCGGCTGAACGATGAGCACCTCTGCCTGCAACCGGGCTGGTGGCCGCAGGTGACCGACCGGATCACGGCCCGCCCGACCCGGGCCGCTGCGGGACCGACCCAGCATCCTGCGGCTCTGCATGTGTTGACGAATTCCCTGCCGCACACCCGCTCCGGTTACGCCTATCGTTCGCACGCCATTCTCACGACGCTGCAGGGCGCCGGTCATCGCGTGGCCGCGGTGACCCGGCCGTCCTATCCCGTGACAATCGGGCGAGTGAGCTCAGGTCCAGTCGAGACCGTCGACGGAGTCGACTACCTGCGACAGATCCCGCTGCGGCCGTTGCCGACACCGACGGCTCGGCTGGGCGACCAGGCGAGTTGGATCGCTGCCCGAGCGCAGGAGCGTGAGGCCCAGATCCTCCACACGACCACGCACTACGTCAACGGGCTGGCCACCGGTGCCGCCGCCGGCAGCATCGGCCTGCCCTGGGTCTATGAGGTCCGCGGGGTGCTCGAAGAGACCTGGGCCGCCGCCGGTGCTACCCCGGACGACCGTCAGGCACGCCGGGCGAGCCAACGCTTCGCGCTCATGCGGGCG
Source organism: Brevibacterium sp. FAM 24630 (assembly GCF_049804075.1). Lineage (NCBI taxonomy): Bacteria > Bacillati > Actinomycetota > Actinomycetes > Micrococcales > Brevibacteriaceae > Brevibacterium > Brevibacterium sp. FAM 24630. Next base: position 15,002 of record NZ_JBNBZD010000009.1, on the reverse strand, counting down.
AAGGAGATCGAGGTTGCCACAGCTGCTGATGCCGTCATCACCCTGGGCGAGACAATGCGTGAGCACCTCATCGCCGGAGGCGTGCCCGCGGAGACGATCACCCTCATCCCGAACTCGGTGTCCGAATCCGTGGTCGATGCCGACACCTCACGCACTCCCGCGGAAGTGAGGTCTCAGCTCAGTCTGCCTGGGGCCGGTATCTGGGTGGGAACTGCGGCCTCGATCGTCGGCTACGAAGGCCTCGATGACCTCATCGATGCCGTCATCCTTGCCCGAGCCGAGGGCACGGATCTGCGCCTGCTCATCGCCGGCGACGGTGTCGCTCTGCCCGAACTGCGCGAACGAGCGGCTCCGCTCGGCGAGAACGCGGTCTTCACCGGACGAGTCTCACAGGCGCAGGCGATCGACTACCAGCTGGCACTGGATGCCATCGTCGTTCCGCGCAAGGACGAACCCGTGTGCCGCTTGGTCACCCCGATCAAACCGATCGAGGCGATGGGCCTGGCGCGACCGGTCGTCGTCTCAGATCTGCCCGCCCTGCGTGAGCTCGTGCCCGAAACGGCGGGTCTGAGTGTCAGGCCCGAGGATCCTCAGGCTCTGGCCGAACTCCTCACGGACTTGGCCGACGATGACAGTGCAAGGGAGAATTACGGACAGAACGGGCGCGCACACGTCCTGGCAACACGCAGGTGGAAGGAAATCGGTCGACGATATGGGCAGGTCTACTCTCAACTCACGGGGGCTGATGCGCGATGAGTGAGACGAAGAACCCCCTCGGCCTCAGCAGCATCCCCTCGGTCTCGAGCGAAGGCCTTGTGCCCGTCGGACGACGAACGAGCCTGAGAAGTTACCTCGCCGCGCTTTGGAACCGCCGGCACTTCATCATCGCCGAATCACGGGCCAAGATGAGCGGGTCGACGAGGAAGAACCTCCTCGGCTACGGCTGGCTCTTCCTCAATCCGCTGCTTTCGGTGCTCGCGTTCTGGTTCATCTTCGGATTCATCCTCCAGTCCTCCCGCGGTATCGACAACTTCCTCGGATATCTGGTTATCGGAGTGTTCTTCTTCCAGTTCACCGGAAAGTCGATGACAGGTGGAACCGGAGCGATCCGCTCGGGAGCATCGATGATCAAAGGCTTTCAGTTCCCGCGTGCTGCGTTGCCGATCTCCGTCGTCGTGCGGAACTTCCTCGATTTCATTCCGACTGTCGTCGTTATGGTTCTCCTCATAGCGGTCATCACTCCTCCCGAAGTAGTCACTTGGAGAGTTGTCTTGGTGATCCCCGTGATCATTCTCCAGACCATCTTTAACGTCGGCCTCGCCTGCTTCTTAGCCAGAGTCGGCCATAAGATTCCGGACCTGACGAACTTCATGTCAATTGTCAGTCGCTTCTGGCTCTACGGTTCAGGCGTCTTCTTCTCCATTGAAGATCGTTTGGAAGACCACCCTGCGATTCTCGCTGCTATGCAGTTCAACCCCATGCATGCGTACTTGACTCTGGTGAGGAATTCCCTGCTCTATGCGGCCGACTCTGCGCCGTGGCTGTGGTTCATGGCGATCGTCTGGGCCTTCGGGCTACTCATTGTCGGGTTCCTGTTCTTCTGGCGAGGGGAGGAAAGCTATGGCCGACTTTGAACTTGAAGAGCCCAACATCATCGCGGAGAACGTCCAGGTTCGTTATACCGTCACTACGAACGATCCGAGCCAGCGGGCCATAGGCCTCCGCCGCATCGGTCATGTCCTGCGCGGGCGCCAAGGTCAGACGACCGTACGTGCACTGCGTGGAGTCAACTTCGTCGCTCGAGAAGGAGAAATGGTCGGCATCGTGGGTGCCAACGGCTCCGGCAAGTCGACATTCCTGCGCAATGTCGCGGGAGTCGAACAGCCTGACCGCGGTCGCATTCTCGTTCGCTATCAGCCTCTGCTCCTCGGTGTGAGTGCAGCTCTGCAACCAGCGTTGTCCGGCAGTGAGAACGTCCGCCTGGGGTGCTTGGCCATGGGACTGTCGCCCGAAGAGGCGGCCGAAGCGTTCGACTATGTCGTCGAGCTCTCCGCCCTGGGAGCGGCCATCCATCGCCCGATGGGGACTTATTCCTCTGGAATGGGCGCGCGGCTGAGGTTCGCAATCGCATTGGCTGCACGACCGAAGATCATGCTCATCGACGAAGCCTTGTCGACCGGAGATGCGACTTTCGCCGAGCGCAGCGAACGCGCAATGGACGAACTGTTGGCCGAGGCGGGCACCGTTCTCTTGGTTAACCACGCAGCAAAAGTGATTCAGGAACTGTGCACCCGAGCGGTGTGGATGCACAAGGGTGAGATCCTCATGAATGGCCCCGCAGAAGCTGTCGCGGAGAAATACCGTTGGTGGGCGTGGAACGTCGCCAAGGGCAAGGAAGACATTGCTGACAAACTCCTCCAGGATGTCGTGAGCAACGCGGTCAAAGAGGAGATCAACATCCTCGAGCCTGAGCTCATCAGGAATCCGATTCCTCGCCACGCCGCACGTCCGGTCAAGGAGACCAGGAAGGGTGCACGGCATATGAAACAGCAGAGGGAGATCGAAGAGGTCGAAGAGACTCCAGCGCCGATGCTCGCCGCTGCCGAATCACAGGTATGGCCGAAGGACTTCGATGCCGAACTGCCGAAGGCGAAGTTCCCCTCCCTGCCGAAACCCGCGTCGCAAGCAGTGAGTGCTCCCCGCATTCACGATGAACCGCCGCCGCTGCGGTTGCGCCCGAGCAAGAACCGAGTCGTTCTGCGTGCGGCCAATCCTGATGATCGGGCGTCCTCCGTCGCGGCCTCCGACGACTTCACGGGGCGTAGACTCGCCTCTCGTGCGCGGAAGATCGCCGATGAACGATATGAGAATCGCGAGCGGATCCGGCAGGCGGAGAGTTCGTCTGCCGCTCACGAGGACAGCTGGCGATGAAGATTGCGATATTCGGATCCTGCGTCAGCCGCGATACTGCCGAATTCATCCCCGAGGCAGAGGTCGTGGCCTATGTTGCGCGCCATTCAGTCGTCAGCCTCGAGTCGCCCCACGGGACCAAAGGTACTGACCTCAGCGAACTGACTTCCGCGTTCCAGAAGCGCATGGTCACCAGTGACCTCAAAGGTACCGGGACCGCCAGAATCGTCAAGAAGGCAGTCGAGCTCGATGCTGTCCTCATCGACCTCGTCGACGAGCGTCGCGGGTTCTGGCTCTACCCTGACGGTACGACGATGACGAACTCCATCGAGGTCGAATCTTGTGGTGCGGCGCGAAACGCACGCCGCTCAGGTGCTCGTCTGATCGAATTCGGGACTGACGAACACTTCAGGATGTGGAAATCCGGATTCGACACGCTCATCGCGGGGCTCAAGGAAGCCGGCATTTGGGAAAGGACCATCCTGCTCGATATCGAATGGGCAGGCGCCGTCGACGGTGCTCGCCATCCTCAGAACGATGGGCTCTCAAAACTGGGCCGCCAATGGCGAAGGCTGCAGAGGGGGACTCGAGAAGCCGGCAGAGGGCTGACCAAAGGGCATGGTATCGCTCAGGCATGGCAGAGCCTGCGCACGGTCAAACCGACGGAGGCCGAAGACTATGCGGATCGCGCCCAGTCCGCGAACGCAGACTACATTCGGTATCGTGAAGAGGCACGATCGCTGACGGCGTCGTCGGTGATGAGGGCAAGCAGTGAAGTCCGAATTGACAAGGATCATAAGTGGGGGCCACAGCCTTTCCACTACCGAGAAGCTGACTATCGGTCGATCGTCGACAGCATTCGGTCGTGCGTGAAGAAAAACGGTGGTGAGGCCCCGTGAGCAGACACCAGTGGCGCAAGGCAATGTGGCATCTGCGGCACGGCGGGATCGAAGGATTCAAAGAATTCCGTCGCAGATCGGATGCCTCGGCCGATATTGCCAACGGTGCCGAGGCTGCATCGCATTCGATCAATCGTGTCGACCACCCGACTCTGAGCGTTGTTGTTCCGTCCTTCAACGCAAGTGACTTCATTGAGCGGTGCCTGCGCAGCATTCTCGACCAGACCGATGTTGATCTCGAAGTTCTTGTCGTCGACGACGGGTCGAACGACGACACCGTACAGGCCATCGCTGACGCTGCCAAAGGCGATGAGCGAGTGACGGTATTGACCGGACCCAATCAGGGCCCCGCAGGCGCTCGCAACAGAGGTGTCGAGTCCGCCAAGGGCCGATACCTTACCTTTGCCGACGCTGATGACGAAGTGCTTCCGGGCGCCTATTCGACATTGGTTGACTCCCTGGAGCGCACAGGCTCTGATATCGCCACCGGCTCCTATATCCGTATTGGCAAGCTCGGGCGCTCACGGCCGAAACTCACTGCTCGCGTTCACGCTCGACAGCGATTGGCTGTCCGCCTTGACGACATGCCGGAGCTGTTGGAAGAACCAGTCCTGTGGAATAAGGTCTACCGACGTGACTTTTGGAACCGTCACGTCGGTCGAATGCATGGATTCGCCAACTACGAAGACCAGCCGCCCGTTTACCGCGCGCTAGTGGCGGCTGCAGCGATCGATGTTCTCACCACTGACGTCTATGCTTGGCGCCTTGCCGAAGGCCGAAACACACGCTCGCGCCGCAAGGCCAAACTGACGGATCTGCACGCCAAGCTTGAGGTCATTGAGATCCTCCGGAGCACCTTGGAGCACGTCTCCGACCACGTTCTCAGACAGGCCTGTGCAATTTGGATGGGCACTGATCTTGCCATGCATGCTGAGTTCTTGGATACGGCACGCAAGCGATTCCGAAAAACCCTGTGCAAGGCGACGAAGGAACTCAAAAAATCGATGCCGCGGGATGCCTGGAAACTTATCCCGGCTCAAGATCGGTTGTTCATGTGGACCGTCGCCACAGGCGACCTCGACGAAATCGAAGAGATACTCGGCACACGGGCCGAAGAGACAACAGCCGTACCACTCGAGCTCGTCGACGGACGCTGGCATGTGGCTCCTACCTATCTGAAGCGTCTGAAGACGGAGATCCCCCCTCGACTGCTCAAAGCACGGGCCGTGGACTTCAATCCCTTTGTGGTGGTGAGAAACGTCCGTTGGGTCGGCGATCGAGAGATCGAAATCCACGGTTGTGCCTATGTTCCAGGAGTGGAGCCGGAAGATACAGAGTTCAAAATCCAAGGCGTCATGGACGGTGCGACTGTATTCGATGTGGGTGTTGAGCCGCGGGAGGACAACCGAATTGACTTGGAACTCGGAGACCCATGGCGAAGCTACGCAGCGGGTGGCTTCCGGGCACGTGTGGATATCTCTCGAATCGATGACGTCTCCCCAAGAGGCATCGACCTTGTCGGGGCATTCGAAATACGGGGCACTCAACTGCACTCGCCCGCTAAGTCAACGACGACAGTCGGAATGATCGCACCCAGCCCGATACGAGACGACGAACGAGTGACAGTCGTTGCTGACTACCATGACGAACTGTCTATCCGCCCCGTAGAACTACCAGAGTCACCGGTTCTCGTCAAGCACGTCGAACTGCAGGGCCGGAACGTCACCGTCACATTGAACAGTGAATCCGACGTCCGCGAACTGACTTTGAACACAGCAGGTCAAACGATCCTTTTGGCGGCACAAGGTCGATCGATCTATACAGCTGCGCTTCCTGAACTACCTGATCGGTATCGTTCGGGAGGTGAGCGGCTGTGGACGATGTCTGCTAAAACTGCTGAGAATCGGCACGTAGCTGTCTACCACGAAGCAGTTGACTATCTATTGCCTAGCACATCCAGTCTGAGACTTGAACCACATCCGAATGGAGAAGTTCAGCTGGCCCAGAGATACCAACGGGTGACCGTCACAGGCGCGACAAACGACCGAGACCGCCTCTTGATCACGGGAAGAGTCGATCCCGCGCAGAAGCTCACTGTGGTGCTCAAATCATCCGAACAGACGATCGTGCCGGTCGAAAACGATGTCCATGCCGATGGCACATTCACCGCGGTGTATGACCTGACGACAGTGGGGCCCGAAGGCGGTCGAGTCGCTGCACTCTCCGGTGGATACTACGTGCGGTATGGAGACTCGCCAGACATCGCACACGGCTGGGCGAGAGTCGCAGACAAGCTGGCGATACGACCAGTGGACTGCTTCACGGAGTGGACCACGCTTCGCCTGGAAGGTCGCAACGCCGGTTCCGTGGCAGTTACTGCTTCGCCGCCATGGTCGGCCCAGGAAAGGACCAAGTACGGACGTTTCAAATTACGCGAGCGGGAGTGGGGGTCTCTCACGAACGGGATCGTCTTCGAGTCCTACAACGGAAAATCAGCAAATGACAATCCCCGGGCGCTATTTGAAGCTATACGAGACGAAAGAGACGATATCCCGCTGTACTGGTCGGTGCGTGACCGCAGGGTCGATGTACCGGAAGGCGGCATTCCCGTCGTCGAAGGCACTGCCGCATGGCATAAGGTGATTGCAACTAGCAGGGTATGGGTCAACAACAACAACTTCCCGCATTACATTCGCAAGCGACCAGGTCAGTTCTACCTTCAGACCTGGCATGGAACTCCGATCAAGAAGCTGCTATGGGACATTTCTCGCCGGAAAGTCCCTCTGACCTATCGCAGGATCATGACAACGGAGGTTCCACAGTGGGACCTCCTACTGGCACAAACCGAAGAAGCGGCGAACCATCTGCGTAGTGGGCTCAGATACGAGGGCGAAGTCCTGGTAGGCGAGTACCCGCGGAATCTGAGACTCATCGAAAGTCTCGCCGAGCCGGATCTCATACGACAACGGTTAGGGGTGAGTTCCAATGTTCCGCTGATCCTGTACGCTCCGACATGGCGTGAAAGGCATCGCCTGGGATCAAAGTTGAACTGGCTGGAATACCTCGACCCCCGTGAACTGGCCGCAAAAACGGGCGCAATAGTACTTATACGTGCCCATCATGTGTCGTCTGGACAGCCCTTTCAAAAAGCCGGAACGTTGGACGTTACTGCAGAGCCACATATCGAGGATCTATTAGCCATTTCCGATGTTTTGGTCACCGACTACTCCTCGCTAGCATTCGATTACCGCCTGACAGGCCGCCCCCTGATTCTCTTCACTCCAGATATTGAAGACTATTCCAAACAGCGTGGACTCTATGATGAAGTCGAGGGGTATCCGCCGCATGCAGATTGCCGAAGCGTTGACGAATTGAGCAGGCTATGTGCCAAGGCAATCAACGAAATATACACGAAGCAAAGAAGCTCTGATGACGTCGTGCCCGCTTGCATGGCTTTTGAATGCAACTGGACGGTAGAAGTATGCACCAACGTACTTTTGAGTTTTCAACAGCCTTCGCAAAAGATAGAGGATTGATAAAGTGAACCGCATCGAATCATTGGCAAAGTCGGCCTATCGGAAGTCTCGTTCCGCAGCAGCTCGAGCGAGGCGATCAACGGTTGCAATGGTAGGGAAGCGCAGGCTTCCGGCGAAGACCGCTGAATCAGCAGCCGTTCCCGCCACATCTCGACAGCTCACTTGCAAACCCAACGATCCTCAACTCGCGGTGATCGTTCCTGCGTATAACGTAGACGACTTTCTCGAAGAGTGCGTTCAATCGATCATTGTGCAAACCTACAAGAACTGGGAAATGTTCATCATCGATGATGGGTCTCCCGGGCGTACAGGCGAAATCGCAGACTCTCTAGCTGACCAGGACCCGAGAATTACCGTTGTCCACCAGGAAAACCAGGGGCTAGGAGCCGCACGCAATACGGGCATTAGAGAATCAACTGCTCCTTATCTCACATTCATTGACTCTGATGATGTCATTCCCCCGGAAGCGTTTTCCTACATGATGAGTTCCTTGGAGGCGTCGGGCTCTGACGTCGCCATTGGTTCGATGGATCGCTTCAACTCCACTCGGAGGTGGACCCCTTTCTGGGTAGACTTGGTGCACGACGAGAACCGTATTGGTATTACAGCGCTTGAACACCCCCCGGTCATGTGGGACGTGTTCGCGTGCAACAAGGTGTTCAAGCGATCAGTCTGGAACGAGCTTGTTGGAGAATTCCCAGTTGGAACACTCTACGAAGATCAGGAATGCACAGCGAAACTATTCGTGGGCGGCGCTAGGTTCGATATTCTCACTGATATCGTCTACCACTGGAGGCTTCGCGACGACGGCCAGTCCATTACTCAGAACAAGGCGGAGACTCGAGACCTAGAACAGCGTCTTGTCGTAGCAGAGAAGGTCCGCCAGGTCGTTGAAAGGGCACCACAATCGTTCGTCGACTACTGGTATACGAAGTGTCTTGGTGAGGACTTCTTCTATTACTATCGCGAAGTTCCCCGAGCAGATAACCAGTTCTTCGAAGTTTTGCAAAGTGGTATCCGGCGATTCTATGAATATTCCCCCGCACAAGCTCTTGAAGATGTTGCTCCCGAGAGGCGGTGGTTGGCGTATTTCGCGGCTTATGGGACACGGCAGCAGCTCACGGATCTCCTGGTGGCCTTCGACTCTTATAGAACCTATTACACTGCATATTCTGATGGCGGACGATTGACAGGGACTGTGCCGGGGCTCGAGTCTCTATTCGAAAAGATTCCCGACCCCCTTAAGGCCGTATATCCTTGGCAACTGAGCGCCCAAGCACTGATCTCTTCAATTCGAAGCGGACCCGACGGCGCACTTATTGTCGACGCGTACGCATACGTTCCCAACCTCGCCGAAAATATCTCCTGCAGGGCTCACCTCGAGTCTCAAGAGGGTCATGTCATTACAGCCTCAGATTCTAGGAATATTCCAGGGAATGTTGGACATCGGACCGCAGACCCGTATAACAAGCATTCAAACTCTCATTTCGAACTGACCTTCTCTGCTCGTGTTATAGACGATGCGATGGCCGAGTTGGCGGCAACGGAGAGCGAGCAGTATGACATCGTCCTAGTGGTCGAGTTCGACGGATTCACCTGGGAAATACGAAATCCCAAGCGCGTCGGCGACGGCGCAGCCGCTTGGCCGAGGCCGGGCGATTTGACTCCCGGTGGCAATCGGTTTGTCGCTATTGGGGACCCAGGAACCTCGACAGGATTGAAGTTCCTAAAACCACGTTTTCGTATCAGCGAACTCTCGCAAGTTGGTGATGACCTCTATCTGGAAGCTCACCTACAAATTGGAAATGGCCTTCCTAGACACGAACTCTTCGACCTTGATCAGGCAACGATTCGATTGAAGTCGGGGCAGAAAGTAGTCAGAACTTCGCCTGTACAGCGAGTTGGCAATATGGTGTCGGCGCAAATCTCTATAGCGCATTTGAGCGGTCCCTCTAAGAAGAAACTGACTGAATCGCTGGGGGTGGACATTCTGTGTGGAGGAAAATTCTCTGCGCCGTTGGCCGTTGACGTCAATAGGCTTGAGCAACCAGGAGATTCCGGCAGGGAGTTACCTTCTTCGAGTAGCTATGGATATCTTCAAATAGATATCCGAAGAGTTGCCGCTGAAGTCAAGACGGTTCGAGTGGATAAAGAAACTGAAAGGTTGGTGATAGCTGGTCACTACTATTCAGACCCAGATCAACTGCGCACCCATGCTCCCTCCCTAACTTTGGTGAGCTCGAAATTGTCGATCCCCGCAAGGAAAACCGCTTGGGACGCAGAGGCCCACTCGTTTGAGGCTGAATTTGATCTGGGCTCTCTGGGTACCGAATCGAAGGTACTGCCGGTGGCGAGCGACGAGTTCATTCTGCAGACCCTTCTTCCGGCCGGGCAGCCCACGCCTGCAACGTTGTGGGTGTCAGCGGCTAATGAGTTTGAAGCCGACCTGCCAATGGATATAGAGACGTCGGTCCACAGCATTCGACTAGTGTGTATTGGAAAAAGTCGGGCGCTGAAAGTTATTTTGACTGGAGCCGGAAATACTAGATCGTTCAACAGCGCTCTCTCGGTGCGGCGCTCAGCCATCGAGATGTTCGGCGAAGTCAGTCGGAGCATTGCGCCGGGAACGATGTTTTTTGAGAGTTTCGGCGGTAATACCATCTCTGGTTCCCCCAAGGAGATCGATCGAGCTGTAGCGTCTCTCTATCCAGCAATACAAAGAATCTGGTCGGTTCGCGACCTTTCAGTGCCAGTACCAGAGGGCGCACGACCTGTGGTTGTCGGATCGAAAGAATGGATGCGCTGTCTAGCCACATCCGAGGTGCTGATAAATAACAATAACTTTCCGCATTATTTCAGGAAGGCCAACGGCCAGAAGTACATTCAAACATGGCACGGAACACCCTTGAAGCGTATTGGCAACCATGTGCCCGGATCTAATCTTTCTCTTCGCTACCGTGCGCTTATGCAGAAGGAAGCCGAAAACGAATGGGATCTCCTATTGGTGCAGAGTCCCTGGGCCGCGGAGCAGCTAGCCGAAGCTTTCGGTTACGACGGCCCTATATTTGCGAAAGGATACCCTCGAAATGACTCTCTGAACGATTCGTCCCGAGTTGAGAGCGCCCGACATCGGGTTAAGTCGCTTTACGGAATCGATGAAAACCAAACTGTTATTCTGTACGCCCCAACGTGGCGAGACAATTTGAAGGACCATACTGGGCGGTACAGTCGCATTGACTATCTCGATATTAATTCAACTGCGAAAGCGCTAGGCGGAAGCTATACAATTCTGTATCGTGGGCACGCTAATTCCGTCTTCGCGGATCAGAAGCCACTTCCGGCGGGAGCAATCGATGTGTCCCTTCACCCCGACGTCAACGAACTCATCTCGGCCTCCGATATGTTGTTAACGGACTACTCATCGATAATGTTCGACTACGTTGTCACCGGTAAGCCTATAGGATTTATCGCCCCTGATTTGCGACAATACCGCGACTCTATTCGCGGATTTTATTTCGACTTTGAGACTGTGTCACCCGGGCCGATCTTGAAAGATGCTCCCTCCGTATTGCGGTGGATCGAAAATGGCGGTCACGCCGGCGGGCACAATTCGGAGAGATATATAAGATTCGTCGATGCCTTCGCCCCTTTCGATGATGGCCAAGCGACTAATCGTCTGTTTTCCGATTATACCCACCTTTTGGTTCCGGCCCGTCACGGCTGAACGTCTAAAACTCTTATAGATGAGTACCCGGCGGTGTTAGTGTCGCTGACTATTGCGGTGGCGCTGGTGATGAGGAAATCGGCGACTTTGATTCATGGCGATCATTCCTCACATCGAGGAAAGAAGGTCCCCAAGCGGGCAACAGTTTCGTCGGCTTCTTAGCGTTGAAGGCTTCCTTCGAAGGTCATATTGCGACCTTAAGCGTGCCCAGAGCAAGAAGCATAAATAAGCTCTGTTCACTCTTGCTCGTCGACGTCGCAACGGGTTGTTTGCGATGCTGCGTGATGGTGTTTGTTTCCACTTGCCTATGGGAGGCAACCACCGCATTGACAGATGCAGATTTTCCGGACTTTTCATTCGATGAGTCAGCAAGCTGGAGCCAATGTCTTGGAGCAGGGCACTGCATGCGCGTTAAGTAGTCTGTTCCGAATAAACTATCGCAGCACTTCCGCGATCTCCGAGTGCGTAACTCCGGTGGCATAGAAAAACGCTATCGGAACAGATTGGAATATAGTTGCACTCGTATACTTACATCAGTGAAGGAGTTTGGTTTGAAGGTTTCAGTCATCGGATGCGGGTATTTGGGTGCTGTACATGCGGCGGCCTTGGCCTCATTGGGACACGAGGTCATCGGCATGGACCTCGACGAGGCGAAGGTCGATGCGCTGGCCTCCGGCAACCCGCCCTTCTATGAACCGGGGCTGAGCGAACTGCTCCTCAAAGGCCAGGACAGGGGCAGTCTGGAATTCACCACCGAAGTGACGCGTGTCGCGAGTTCGATCCTCCACTTCGTCTGCGTGGGGACTCCGCAGAAGCCCGGTGAGCTCGCTGCCGATGTCACCTATGTCAACGAGGCTGTGGAGTCCCTTCTTCCGTATCTGACTTCGACGTCAGTGGTTGTGGGTAAGTCCACGGTACCCGTCGGCACGGCCGAGCGACTGGCTGGGGTCATCTCCGGCACGGGTGCCTCCATGGTGTGGAACCCTGAGTTTCTCCGCGAAGGCCATGCCGTCGAGGACACCGTGCACCCTAACCGGCTCGTCTACGGTGTCGCCGAGGGAGAGGCCGGCCAGGAGGCTGCTACGCGTCTCGACGAAGTATACGCTTCGATGCTGGCCGAGGACACACCTCGGATTATCACCGACTACGCCACAGCCGAGCTAGTCAAGACCGCAGCGAATTCGTTTCTGGCGACGAAGATCTCCTTTATCAACGCGATGGCCGAACTGTGCGAGGCCTCTGGCGCCGATGTCACCCAGCTGGCCGATGCGATCGGCTTAGACGATCGCATCGGGCGGAAGTTCCTCAACGCCGGGCTTGGGTTCGGCGGAGGATGCCTGCCCAAGGACATCCGGGCATTCATGGCTCGTGCGGGTGAGCTCGGCGCCGACCAGGCCGTGACCTTCCTCAAGGAGATCGACTCGATCAATATGCGCCGTCGTGTCCGCATGGTAGACATCGCCCGCGACGCTCTGAACGGATCCTTTATCGGCAAGAAGATCACTGTCCTGGGGGCCGCCTTCAAGCCCAACAGCGACGATGTCAGGGATTCCCCGGCACTGGCTGTGGCGCGGCTTATCGCCACGCAGGGCGGGGTGGTCACGGTGACCGACCCGCAAGCGATCGGCAACGCATCGACGGCATTCCCCGAGCTTAACTACGTTACCGACACGACCGAGGCGCTGACCGGTGCCGATGCGGTGCTGCTGCTCACCGAGTGGCACGAGTACCGGGACCTCGACCCGCACGTGACGGCGGAATCGGTAAACGGCAAGGTCCTCGTTGACGGTCGGAATGTGCTCACCCCGCAGCTGTGGCGCGCAGCGGGCTGGACTTATCGCGCGCTGGGGCGGCCATGAAGATCGGCAACGTCACCGACTCTCGGTGGGAAATCGCACCCGGCGAATCGGTTAGGGGAGCGAATTAAGACACCATAAAGACAGTTGCACGCAAATAATCTCAATTGACATAGAATTGAAATAATTCATAAGTCAACAGAATGGACTTCATCCATGACGCAGGTAATCTTTGAAGTATACAATCACAATGTATCCCCTCTAATTTCAAAAGATGACGAGTTAAAACGACTGCCGCCGCGACCCAAACATCTTCAAGATTCCGCTTATCTTGATAAGTTCGATAGCGATACAATTTTTTATGATGCGTACAGATCTGACAATAATGTCATCCTTACCGGCCCACCCCTTCGCAATCTTCGCGGTGATGTTGAAGACTCCCTCAGTAAGGCAGTTCCACCAGAGTGTGCGATCGAGATCATGGAGCTCGATCGGGTCTGCCATACCTGCATAACCAATGCTGACAGCATCGGCAACTCGCTGAATCTTCAACTCGGGAACAGCGTCTACAACGTGGACATATCAGAGTCATTCACCAATGAATACGAAGATAAAATAGTTCTCTTTACAAAATCAAAGAATAATGATTTAAATTGGATACGCGACTGGGCGCAGTACTATGTTCGCATACACGGCGTAAACGCAGTATTGCTCTACGACAATGGATCCACTGACTATTCGGTCGTCGAGATCAGCGAGGCGCTTCAGATTGAGGGTCTGGATGTAGCAACTGTTGTCGAGTGGCCATTCAAATTCGGTCCTCAGGGGGGAAAGTGGAACGGTCCGGAGGAGCGCCCATGGGATTCCGACTATTGCCAATACGGGATATTCGAGCACGCTCGCCAGAAATATCTGAAGGAATCGTATGCATTAATTAGTCACGACATAGACGAGCTGATGGTGATTGAAGACAACGCGAGCTTAATAGATCATTTACGAAAGTCCGATTCCGACTATATTTCCTATACTGGGGTGTGGATAGAGGCGCCGCTACGGAGGGTTTCCAGCAGCCCCTCTTTCATTGACTATGGATTTATTAACTCCCACGGCAACCCAACCAGCGCCAAGTGGTCTGCTCTTTCGCAAAATATACGAGACGCTGAACAATGGAAGACTCACGGCGTAGCAGGAAAGTCTGCGGAAAAGTTACCCATGATTCGACATCGGCATTTCCGGGGAATCACAACGAACTGGAAGTGGGACCGCACACGGAACGCCGATCGACTAGCTACCGATTTCGCGCTTGATAGAAAAATGATTTCATTGATGGAAGGGGCGTTTTCCGCTCCTGAGGGAGTTGAGGCCCATGCACTTGACCCCAAAGATGATAGCGCTAGGATTCGGAACTATCTCGAAGGCCTGGGGTTAGAAATCAACTTTCTGAACTGGGAGAACTCCGGTTTTACCAGAAGCTGGTTCTGGAAACAGAATATATACGTAGCGGAGTTCGAGTCGGAGACTGTAGGTCCATTCGCTTTCGAGATACGAATAGCTAATTCGAGAATCTCTTTAGTGCTTGTCAGTCGTAGGACCCAAGCCGCCGAGGCAATGGCTGCTCGTCTGAATGCGCAGTATCCCAAATTTGGAAAGTCTGGGCGACACTACGAGATTGCATGGTGGCGACTGCACATAGATCGATGCGATATAGCCCGCATGGCATCATTGGCAATAGAACGGGCCGTGGGCATACTGACTTGAACGGATCGCCGTTCGCGCCGAGTGGATTCCCGAGCGGCCACAGGGTGGTCATACCTGAGTTCCACAACTTTAACAATATGAGGGAAGGATGTTGGGGCTGGAGCCTCCGCACATCAAAGGGTCCGTGGGTTGCCCAGCCACCGCCACCCTTCTACCGGGAATTCCGGATTCAGGTGTGTACTGGTAAAGCTACATTGGAGCTTTTGGAGGTTCCGACATGCGGGGACTGCCTTTATCGGACTGGACATTCACGGCTCTTCGTAATCGAGAGTGTGGGTCAGGGATTTTCAGACACGGCGAGTCGCTGCTCAGATAGGCGTCGAGGTCTTCCGATGATGGAAGTTCCTACACCGTCCATCCGAAAGACCTCGACATGGCC